>JAOUGT010000031.1 GCA_029865485.1 Nitrospira sp. | reverse complement strand
GATTCCTCCAGCCTACTGAACACTACCGAGAGTTTCCCTAGGATCTTTGTTGGCCGAGACGCTCACGCGGTCGAACCTGGTCCTAGACGCCCACCTCGCGGCGTTGGCTGTCGAGCATGGGTTAACCCTCTGCTCCACCGATCGTGATTTCGCTCGGCTCTCAAATCTCCGCTGGGACGATCCTCTTCGGCAGAAATAATCCTCCTCATGAGAGCCTGAGGGCGATTCTTGCAAGCATCGTTTGTCTAGATCTCTACCGCAAGGGCGATTGGAACGACTTTGGGCATATCAATGCTCAAACGGGCGACGCACCTCTGTGCACTGAATCAATTTAGATACTTCCAGAACCCAATTGGACCCACGGGCATTCCCCTTCTCCAGGGATTAGGGCGGAACTCTCCATGCTGAGAGTCAGCATTGCGGATTCCTCATGGGCCCTTCTTTTCTGGTGGATGCTATATTACGTTGTCAGTACTAGCTCATAGAGCATTTTATGACGAGTTTTGTAGGGCTGCGTGGTACAACCCCCTATCTGGGAGGATTTATGACATCCATGATGCTTCGCTTTTGTGTGGCGGGATTGGTTGCCCTACTGGGTATGGGGGGTGCCGCCTGGGCTGAATCCACCGAACCTTCCTATGCCTGGCAGCAGGGACCGTTGGAGGCGCCGCTTGGAGAGCAGGCGACGCTCACGTTATCGGCAGGCTATCGGTTTTTGGGTCCACAAGACACCCAACGACTGTTGAAGGAGATGGGGAATTTCCCGTCAGGCGCTGAGTTAGGGTTGGTGACGGGTGGCTCGGGGGACAGTGATTGGTTTGTGGTGATCCGATTCGTCGATGCGGGGTATGTGGAAGACGAAGATGCCTCAAGCTGGGATGCTGATGAGATGCTGGCATCTATTAAGGAAGGGACGGAGGAAGCTAATGCCAAGCGGCGTGAGATGGGAATGGCACCCCTCAACATCCGTGGGTGGGAAGAGAAACCGCATTACGATAAAGCCACGAACAAAGTCGTGTGGGCCATTTCGGCCGAAGGTGGCCAGGGGACGACGGTCAACTACAACACCCTCGCACTGGGTCGCCACGGGTACATGAGCATGAATCTCGTGGCCAATCTGGCAGCGTTGCCGACGCTCAAACCCCATGCGGCGAACCTGCTAGCGAATCTCAACTTTGTGCAAGGCAAGCGATATGTAGACTTTGACAGTACGACCGATAAGGTCGCGGCGGTTGGGTTGGCTGCACTCGTGGCCGGTGCTGCATTTAAATCCGGATTGTTCGCGAAATTACTCGTGCTCATCATTGCGTTCAAGAAGGTCATCCTCCTCGCTGGGGCGGCACTGATCGGGTTGGTCTGGAAACTGGTCAAAGGGCGATCCTCCACGACGCCGTCGGCCTGATAGGGACGGGATGAAAACGCTACTTGCGCTGCTGGCCGGAGCGAAGTTCGGCAAGGTGTTGCTGACCTCCGGCACGATGCTCTTATCGGTCATCACCTATAGCTTCATCTTTGGGTGGTGGTATGCCGTGGGGTTCGTGGGGCTAATTTTTTGCCATGAGATGGGGCATTTTATGGCGGCCAGACAGCGTGGATTGGACGTCGGCGCTCCCACCTTCATTCCGTTCGTCGGAGCTTGGATCCAGCTGAAGGAACAGCCGATGGATGTGGAAACGGAAGCCTATGTCGCCATGGCCGGACCGGTTGTCGGAACCATCGCTGCGATGGGGTGCTTTTATGCGGCCGATTATCTGCAGAGTCCGCTCCTTCGAGCGCTGGCCTATGCGGGGTTCATGCTGAATCTGTTCAATTTGATCCCGCTGGCTCCGCTGGATGGCGGGCGTATTACGTCAATCATCTCGCCAAAAACATGGTGGATCGGAGCCCCCTTGATCGTGGTCCTTTTCCTCTGGAACCACAGTCCTATGCTCTTGCTCCTGGCGCTTCTGTCGATTCCCCACCTTCTCTCAACCTTCCGACGGACTGGTTCTGCGATGCCGGATCGGTATTACGATGTGTCTCCGTCGACGCGATGGAGCTACGCCACCTACTATCTGCTGCTTGCAGGATTTCTTGGCGTGATGACGTATGAGACGCATCGGGCGGTGGGGCTGTAGCCCCTGCCTGATGGGAAGGCAGGCCGGGGCAACACGGTCGCCTCTGTGAGTGTTGCGGCACGATATTCTGCGGCTGCCCCAGCCTGCATTATTCATGAACACTTCTGCTGCAATCGCGAATTCGCTGCTGCGACGAGCCTTTGGCGGGCAGGCTCGCCCCTCGCAACCTCGACATACTGTTTCAAGTATGCCTCGTTTTCTCGGGGCTCTGCGTGCCCGTCTCGCGACGCGACTGCGCGATTTCGCGACGAACCGTCATGAATAATGCAGGCTCGTAGGACACGCTTGGCAATGCCTGCCTCTGTTCAGATGCCCCAATTCGAAACACTCGCTCTTACGCCCTGGTCAGGGAGTAGTAAGCCGATGGGCGAATAGGATGATTATGAAGTGATGTGTGCCCGATTCACTATGAGAGTGATCATACGTTACCACAATATTGTCGTGCTTTACGTGGATGTGATAAGGTAAAGCATCTGTAAAAGAGGTGCAGCATGGCTGTTCAGAAGCTCAGCAGCAAGAATCAAATTGTCATACCCAAAGAAGCTCGGCAAGCGATGGGCGTCAAAGGGGGCGATGAGTTGCTGGTGGTCGTCAAGAACGATCTGACGCTGATCATGCCAAAACCGAAACGGTATGCCAAGGTCTTGCAGGGGCTTGCCAAGGGTACCTATCCCTCTGATTACCTGAAACGTGAACGGCGGTCGTGGTAGAGACGCCCTTGTTCCAAGCTCTCCCCAGCCAACGCCAGCGCATTGGGCTTGACACCAACGTCTTCATCTATTTTCTAGAGGGCCATCCACGATACGGAGCGTGGTGTGCGTCGCTGTTTGCCCTCATTGAACGAGGGCAGAACCCAGCCGTCACGTCCACGGTCACGCTTTTAGAGCTCCTGGTTCAGCCATATCGTGATCAGAAGGAGGAATTGGCGCAAACAATTTTTGCTTTGACCAGTACCTATCCGAAGCTCGAATGGATTCCGCTGACGATGGATCTGGCTGATCGAGCAGCTGAATTACGTGCGCGTTACCGGCTGAGCACGCCCGATGCGGTCCAGCTTGCGACGGCTATCGGTCATAAAGCCGTGCGATTTTACGGAAATGATCGCGGCCTCCGGCGAGTCAAGGAGATCGAGTGTATCATCCTGGATGATCTGGTGTAAGCTCGCTGTCTTGGCGGTTCTCGAAACCATTCAAACCTCGCTGCCTCCACTCCTTCACCCCGGGGTCCTTTGATAGAGAGTCATCGAAGGCGTGGGCGGTCTTGGCGACCGCTATCGTCCGTTGGCATCAAGGCTCCGGATCAACACGGCGCGGCCGTGACGGTCGAGCCAGGATTGAATCTGATCACCTACATGTGCCGGACGGTCGATCCTGGTGTTCTCATCATGCGGAAGACGGCGTTCCCGTCCCTGGGCGTCACGAATCAGGTAGGCGGCACCTTCCACAGCCAGGACTTGGCCGACCACCGATGTGGGGGGAAGATCCCCGGTAGATAATCCCAGACGTTTCTGTTCACCCAGTGTTCCAGACACGATTCCTATTCCAAGATACTCCTGGGACAACTGTTCCTGCGCAACCGTCTGGGCGCAACCTGTTGCCAAGACCAGCAAGGCCGGGAGCCACCACGCATGTCGGTAAGCGGTGAGTACTGGCATCATAGGTCTGCCTCCAAAGCTGAAAGGAATGGGAGTTGGCTCAAGTAAAAGGCGATGCGCACTGTGTCCTCACTATTTCATAGAGAGAAGGAATGCTCAAGGAAGTGAGGGAAATGGACCAGTTGAATCGGACGAGCAACGGTCGTAGCTACAGTCCTGTGTGAGTCTCAGCTCGACATGGATTTCGACAGCCAGACTTGGCGGGGAGTTCACGCCGCCTTGGCAGAGCGCCAGCGGAGGCCGACATTGAGGAGTTCCTGCAGCAGGTCCTTATAGTCGTAGCCCGTCTCTTTTGCGGAATCGGCAAAGTCTTCGTCTTCCGCGATTTGTGGGTTGGGATTAGCTTCCAGCACATAGAGTTGGCCTTCGGCGTCCATTCGTAGATCAATGCGAGCATAGCCGCTGAGTCCGAGCGCGCGATAGACCCGTTTGGCCAGGTCTTGGATTTCTTGAGCCTTCCCCTCGGGCAGGTTTTTGGCTTCTCGGGACGTGATGCCATATTTCTGCTGATACTTCCGGCTCCATTTCACCCGTTCAGTTGCGATGCGTTTGGCGTCATCTGGCAACTTGTCCATGATGAGCTCCCACACGGGCAACACTTGTAGGTGTCCATTGCCGATGATACCCACATAAAACTCACGACCTTCGATATATTGCTCCACCAAGGCTCCACTTCCCACACTATTGTGGACGAAGCCCACCCGCTCGGTCAGCTTGTCATCGTCTTCCACAATGGAGGCTTGCGAGATCCCCAGCGAGGCCTCTTCGGTCACGGACTTGACGATCAGCGGAAAGGGAAGCTGCTTCGGCCGTTTGGTCGCGCGTCCTTGTGGAACTTCCATGAAGTCGGGATAGGGGATCCGATGGAAGGCCAGCACCTTTTTGGTCAGGACCTTATCTCGTGCCAACATGAGACCGCGGGGGTTACAGCCGGTATACGGCATGTGCAACAGTTCGAGATAGGCGACCACGTGTTGATCATAGACTGCCACGCCGTCGAACTCTTCCAAAAGATTAAAGGCGATATCCGGCTTCCACTGCTCGATGGCCGAGTGAATCACGCTGAGATCACTCTTGACGCCGAGTGGCTGGACGTCATGCCCCAGTTTCTTCAGGGTCGAGACGACGTCGTACTCCGTCCGCCAGGCAACAGACGTGAGATCATAGCCATTCACCTCTTCGGGTGGGACGAGATCCTCATGCATGAGGACGAGCACGCGCAATCGCTTCATAAGGCCACCCGATGCCGTCCACTTCGCAGAAAGTTCATGGTGTGGACTGTCAGCAAAATCGTAAAATCGAGTTTGGCCTGTTCTTCGGCCATCGGCAGTCGAAGATTCAGCTCACGACAGCGCCGGATCATGTCTTCCAGCACCTGATCGATGGTGTACTGATACTCACCGGTCCAACTCGCAACTTTCTTCCGCACCTCTCGTCGGAACCGATTCAGAAAGGACGCGGCGCTGACTTTATTGGCATGGGCAGGCAGAGAGGAAAACAGGCGTTTGAGGTCGGGGTCATATTGGAGATGCCGGTCGACGCCGTAATGTCGACGTTTGCGTTCGTAGTGTTCCCGCAGGGTCTTCTTGAGCGTCGGCAGTGCATCGACTTCCTCCTGTGTGGTGACACAGGGCGGCGTGTCGGTGAGCTCCTTCATGAGTCCATCAACGTAGCGAAGCTTTTTCAATACCGGCCATCCGCGATACCGTTCCTGCCAGAGTGAGTCCGGCGTCAACCACACGGCAAAGGTCTCGGCGAAATCCTCGTCGGGATGGCTCTGTGCATACCATAAATCTAGGTGGCGGACGAAACTGCGACTGTAGGGCCGTGGTGAGTAATAGAGCGGGTACCGTTGCGACGACTTTCCAAACATGTCCTGCCTGGTTTTCCGGCGGCGGATCTTGTAGGCGTTTTCGATGGCGTGGCCGGCTTCATGGCGGAGAATCCGTAGGCACCACTCGGTTGTCCCGCCTTCCACTTCCAACATCTGAGCCTGTTCGAGTTTCGCCAATCGTGGATGAGCGAGGTAAAAGGGAACAGCAATGCCAGGCACTCCGTCGGGAGTAAACCACTCGTTCGACAGCCAAAAGTGGGGACGGAATTGGAGTCCACGCTGTTCCAGTTCCCGGGTCAATTCTGCGATCGGCTGCTCGACAAAACTGCCCTTTAGTCCGATCTGCAAATCGCACATCGGCAGATCCAAGAGCGCCTCGTCGGACCATGCAGCCCACGGGACATCGTCCTGGCTGATGATCGGTGTCTTGAGTATGTCGGATACCATGCGGTCCATATGAAAGGCCTTCCACTAAGGCCTGTCGGCAGAGTGCATGAAAAACTATAGCCTCCACAGGGGATATTGTCGGTGATGGGCTCCCAGCTGTCTGGGTCATCACGAAATGAGGAGGAAATTGTCCGGAGGCGTACCAGTTTGAACTGGAGTTATGGCTTGCGGGGATCTTGCTGCCCGGAAAACTGAGAGAGCCGAGCCATCAGAGCCGGTATGGAGTCCCAGATCTGATCAATGACTGACTCCACATACTCGCGCGCCTCGACGATATCCCGTTCCCAATTCGGCAGAGCTTCGTGGAGATCAAGAATCGGTGAGTTCTTACCGAAGGCGACCTCATTAAACAGCGGGGTTTTCAGTCCAAACTTACTCTCCATGAATTCGCGATGCCCCAAACCCATGGCGATGATGAGATCGCTCCGTTGGATCAATTCCTTTGTCAGAATGCGAGGAACGTGGCTGGCTGGATCGACGCCTTTGAGGCGCAGCCGGTTGAGAATCACGGGATGAATCTTTTGTGATTTAGCGTCGATGCCCGCTGATTCAACACGATAGGTCGATGGCTCCTTCTGTTGGGCTCGCAACGCATATTCAGCCGTCATGCTTCGGAAGACATTGCCGGTACAGACGAAGAGAATCGATTGGGCCATAGATGATCCGGTCACCTTTACATGAGCCGAGCAGTCGACAGCACCACCATGGGGTCGCTACAATCGGGCTATGATTAATCCAGCGAGTCCAACTGCTCTCCCTAAACTAGACGAAGCGACGGAGAAGATGCAAACACGCCTGTGCCGACTGGTCGGACGGGCCATTGCGGACTATCACCTCATAGAGGACGGCGACAAGGTGATGGTGTGCCTATCTGGCGGGAAGGACAGTTACGGGTTGTTGGATATCTTGCTCGTTTTGCAACAACGGGCGCCGATCCGGTTCGACCTGATCGCAGTGAATTTGGACCAACGACAACCAGGCTTCCCCGAACAGGTGCTTCCGCAGTACCTCGCCGGCCGCGGTATCCCGTTCCATATCGAGGCACGCGATACCTACTCGATCGTCAAGCGGCTCATTCCCGAAGGAGAGACGACCTGCTCGCTCTGCTCCCGCCTCCGACGGGGCCATCTCTATCGTATCGCAACGGAACTCGGCGCCACGAAGATTGCATTAGGCCATCACCGTGACGACATCGTCGAAACCTTGTTTCTGAATCTTTTCTATACCGGCAAGCTCAAGGCCATTCCCCCGAAGCTGCGTTCGAAAGATGGCCGTCATCTCGTCATTCGCCCTCTGGCGTTGGTCAAAGAGGCGGACCTCGCACGGTACGCGGAGCTGCGAAACTTTCCCATCATTCCCTGTGATCTCTGCGGCTCCCAAGAGGATTTGAAGCGCAAGAAGGTGAAAGCGTTTCTCCAAGAATGGGAGAGCGGGTCGCCCGGTTGTTCCGACAGCATCGCTGCGGCGTTGACCAATGTGGCGCCATCACTCTTGATGGATGAACGTCTCTTTGATTTTAAGTCGTTGACCGCGACGACGACCGATCAGCCAGAAGGCGATGTCTGGCTGGATCAAGATCCGACTAATCACGAATCTGTTGAGGCCTCTCCACAGCCGATCGAGTTTCTCCGTTAGCCCTGAGTCAGCATCTTCCCAATAGCGCCTGTCTCATTGTTGGCCTTATAGATCTTCAGGGCGCTGAGGTTGAGGGGCGAGCGTGGCTCGCGGACGGCTGTCCTGCTTGGTTTTGTGTCAAGCCGAAATAGGGGCGGGTTAATGAAACGCGCGCTGGTGGGTTGCAAGAAGGTTCGCCAGACGGTTGTGGAGCGTGCCGAGATCATCAAGCAGCTCAATCCCCGTATGCTCGAGAAGAGGCTGCATCGCACATGCACCGTTGCCGCCAACCGCGACATGCCAGCGTTGGGAGAGTCTTTGTAATCGATGGAGCAGGTGTTGTGCTTGCTCGTCCGATTGAGTTTCAGTCAAGGACAAAAGAATCAAGTCCGGATGCACACGTTCACACAGCGCCTCCAAATCATCCAGTGGAAGATTGGGCCCCAGGTAATAGACATGACAGCCACGAGCGGCGGCGAGGTAGGTCACGGCTTGCGCGCCGATTTCATGATACTCGCCTTCGGGACAAGCTATCAGTACGCGGGGGCCAAATTCGTTCGCCGGCAGCTGATTGATCACGGAAAAGAGTTTCTGCTGAATAAGCTTCGTCACGTAATGTTCGATGGCGATGTTCACTCGTCCTTCATGCCACAGCTCTCCCACCCGTCGCTGTAGGGGGAGGAGAATCCGTTGCACCGCCTCTTCGAACGGGATCACCGCGATCGCCGCGTTTAGTTGCTGTTCAAATCGACCTTTATCAAGCGGATCAAGGCGAGAGATCAGTTCATCGAGCAGCGAGCGATGGGGGGCAAACTCCTGCTGTTTTGGGATTGAACTTGCGTGCATTCGTTGAAGGAGGGAGTCTCGCCCCTCCATCGCAAGCCCGCCGATTGTCTGACCCTGATCCATCTCTTCCTTAAGAAAGCGAAAGAGCGAGACGTCCTCATCCGTGTATTCCCGATAGCGATTGGCGCTTCGTGAAGGTTTGACGAGGCTATACCTCCGTTCCCAAACCCTGATCACATCCTTCGAAAGTCCCGTGAGTTTCGCAACTCTATGAATTCTATGTTTATTCATAATGCTAACTAATTTAGATAAACGTCCAATGTTTGTCAAATATGTTCTATTTTTAACACTTGACACATTGGACATATTTGGCTATACATTAGACGCAACATGAGTCATACATTAGACATTAGAGGAAGGGAGGAGGTCATGATCATCACAGGTAAGGGTAACAACAGCCATACTACTGTACTCCAGAGTTCCCGAGTCACGTCTCAACTCACCTGCACGAGATGTGGCGGCCTCATGGTGAGCGAATTTTCTATTGATCTCTGGAGCCCCGCAAGCAAGCTCGACGGTGGCCCAAGACGCTGTGCGCAGTGTGGTGATGTCATTGACGCGGTCATATTGAGGAATCGACGGATTGGGCTCGTTTCAAACTCGCTTCCATCAACGGTAACACCAGCTTCTGGAATGGAGCCTCAGGTCGCAGCATAAAACGCAATCACTTGGACATCGAGACAACCAAGGAGGGTACAAATGCGGAGTCAAGCTATCACTCAATTTGCAGTCGGGTTAGTCCTCACGGCCGGGACCATCACCTTCGCCACAGCAGCAGACCTGCCGACCAGCGACAAAGACATGGTGCTCATCCTCAAGGGCGAGTTCACCATGGGGAGCAACGAACATGCAGATGAAGCCAAGCACCAGGTCGTGCTCGATGCCTATTGGATCGACAAATATGAAACCTCCAACGCTCGTTTTAAAGAATTCATGAAGGCCACCAGCCATCCGGCGCCAGCCTATTGGGATGATCCCCGACTGAGCAAGCCGAATCAACCAGTTGTTGGGGTGAGCTGGACCGACGCAAGCGCTTTCTGCAAGTGGGAAGGCAAGCGCCTGCCGACAGAGGCTGAGTGGGAGCGAGCGGCCAAAGGGCCAGACGGAGACAGGCATTATCCATGGGGCCATAGCCTCGATCCGAAGAAAGCTAACTATGGACAGAACGTGGGCCGCACGATGCCGGTCGATTCGTACCCTGAAGGTGTGAGCGGCTACGGTGTCTATAACATGGCCGGCAATGTGTTCGAATGGGTGGACGATTGGTATCAACCCTCGTACTACAAACAGAGCGTCGCACTGAATCCAAAGGGCGCTGACCAGGGCTACAACTATGCGAATCAGGGACCGGTCAAGGTACTGCGGGGTGGCTCATGGCTTGCCCCAGAAACTTCGCTCCATACGAGCCATCGATTCTGGAATCAGCCTGACAATAATTCATATGGAGTCGGACTGGGATTTCGCTGCGCGAAGTCGGCCCAGACTGTGTCCGACGAGGCCATGCAGCAAGGCCGTGATGCCTTCATTCAGGCCTTGGTCGCCATGGGGGCCGAGAAACATGCAGAGGCCCTCGCCTTCATCGACAAAGCGTTGGTTGTGGAGCCACACAACAAGGAATACCTGACGACACGGGAGCTGATTAAGAAGAGCATGCCGAAGAAGAAATAGACCCGACCTGGAGAGGGCGGCGGCCTTGCCGCCCTCCAGGGGGTCGAGTCTATCGCGCAGGAGGTGAATGATGAATCTTTATAGCACCGTACCAGTAGCACTGCTTCTCATGGCGGCTCTGACGCCTGTAGGAGCTAGTGAGGCGGGAGAATCGTTGATTCCACAGGATATGGCGTATGTTGCGCACGGGCCCTCGGTGATGGGCCTTGATAAAGAAATGCCTGCATCCAAGAAGGCCACTCCCTACGAACGACGTATGAACACACCCTGGTCTGCAGATGCCTTAAACGATGAGGGTCCGGCCCACATGGTATTCCTGGACTCGTACCTCATCGACAAGTATGAAGTCTCCAATCAGCAGTATGGCGACTTCATGAGAGCGAAGGGCAATCCGGCGCCGGCCTACTGGGACGATTCCCGCTTGAACAGGCCTGAGCAGCCGGTTGTGGGGGTTAATTGGGAAGATGCCAAGGCCTTTTGTGAATTCAGTGGCAAACGGCTTCCGACGGAGGCCGAATGGGAAAAAGCTGCTCGCGGTCCACATGCCAATATTTATCCGTGGGGCAACGAGTTCGATCCCTCCAAGGCCAACTATGGAAAGAATCACCAGGCGACCATGCCGGTTGATTCCTTTCCCGATTCCGTCAGCTACTACGGGGTTTATAACATGGCTGGTAATGTCTTCGAGTGGGTCGCGGATTGGTATGATCCCCGTTTCTACGATCGTCTCGAGCCCATGGTAAATCCCACCGGCCCGGCCAAACCAGTTTGGCTAGGTGGAACAGGCACCTATGTGGACCGCCTCACCATCGGAGAAAAGCGTGTGATTCGTGGTGGATCATGGATCGCGCCCGAAGCAACCCTCAGGTCGGCGCACCGATTCTGGAACCACCCGCTCAATAACAGTTATGGCGTGGGCCTGGGCTTTCGCTGCGCAAAGACAGCCCCGCACGAGATCGACCAGCAGATCAAGGACAACTACATTTCTGCTCTTGTTGAAATGGGCAGAGAACGATTTGCCGAAGCTCTACAAGCAGTGACTCGTGGCCTGGACATTGATCCCAAGAACGTGGAGCTCTTGGAGCTCCGTCCACTGATTGAGCAGTCAATGAAGAAGCTGTGAGGAATGTGACACCGATCTCATGATCGGTGTGATCATAACGGAGACGTACACATGAAACGCTACCTAACCCTCTTCCTCGGAATTGCCTCAGGGGCCCTTATAGGAGCTGCGACGGTTCAGGCCGGCCCTCTTGAGCCGGCCGATCGCCTACACCAAGAGAGCCTGAAGGCTGTGCACGACGCTGAACATGAAGTGGATCATGCGTGGGAGGTGTATCACCGAGCGGCTCTCGGCGGCACCGTGGCCTCGCCGAAACTGCAGGCCGACATCGAGGAGCATTTGCACCAGGCGCGGACGCTTATCACCCAGGCGCAAGAGGCAGCCGACCAAGGCGACAAGCGCCACGTGGAGGATCTCATTAAGCAAGTACACATCCATACGACCCACGCCATTGAGGGGAGCAAGGAGCCAAAGAAATGACGAGCACGTTGTGGCACCACGCAACTCGACTCTCTCGCATGACCCTGGCTGTAGCTGTTGTCGTGGCCCTCACACCATGGTTCCCCAGGGAGACGCTATCCGCGTCGAACGGGGTGGACCTGGTGCCGATGGTGACGATCCCGGCTGGGGAGTTCTTGATGGGCTCTTCGGAGGGAAAAGGACGAGCCGATGAGCGCCCCCAGCGAGCCGTGTATCTTGATGCGTTTGTCATCGACCAGGTCGAAGTCACGAATGAACGCTATATGGCCTTTGTGAAAGCCACTGGGCATCGCACGCCGCCCAATCCGTACGGCACCGGCCCCCTCGTGTCCCTCGCCGGCATTGAACATCTGCCCGTGGTGCAGACGACCTGGTACGACGCCAAAGCCTATTGCACGTGGGCGAAGAAGCGCCTGCCGACGGAAGCAGAATGGGAGAAGGCGGCGCGGGGGACGGACGGCCGTCTCTATCCCTGGGGCAATCAGCCGCCGACGGCGACGCGCGCGAACTTTGATCGGGAATGGGAGGACGAGAAGACTCTGCATCCAGTGGGATCACTGACCGGAGGAGACTCCCCTTATGGAGTCAAAGACATGGCCGGCAATGCCAGAGAGTGGGTCTCCGACTGGTATGACACGGAGTACTACCAGGACGCGCCTCAGCGGAATCCGCAAGGTCCAGACAAGAAGGGCGTGGTGCGTTCGATCCGGGGCGGGTCCTGGCATAGTCCGGCCTCGGACATTACGACCAGCGCGCGAGGGAGGGGGGGATTCGCCCTCCAGACCCATGGCACCGGCTTTCGCTGCGCCCGCAGTCTCGACAACGGTCCTTCCCACTAACGAGGAGTTTGCGATGCTGCTGCGTGGAATTAGACACAAAGCTCCAGAGGGACGGAGGCCGGTTCCTAGTCATTCAGGCGACGCTGCACTCCGCACAGCGTCGCCCACTGAGGCAGACAGGCTTCTTTGTGAGAAGAGGCCTGTCTCCTCGGCGAGAGCCCGCATTGAATCCCACGTCATCGGCCCCATTCGTGGAGCTTTTCCTGAGGAGGACCACATGACGACCACCATGTTCTGGGCCATGGCGCTGCTAGCCATGAGCTGTGCGATCGGGACTGTGAATAAGAGACAGCACTTTGCAAAAGTTTCTCAACACCGGGGGAGGAGGTAGCCAATGCGGAGAAGGTCAATCGGTCAGTACATCCTGGTGATCGTGTTTAGCCTCACTCTGGCAGGAGGATCGGCCCACTCGCAGCAACTTATGCCGTTGGATCCAGTTCCGGCCGCCTATGCAGATAAACATATGCCCGCCGGCTGGTGGACGGATCCGAAGGTCATTAAGGAGGGGAAAGAAATTTATTTTGGTGATGCCCATCCACTTGTTGCCTGTCACTCTTGCCATGGCCAGGATGGACAACCGGTAGCCAGTGGAGGGGGACTCAGGGACCAGAAAAATACCAGCCGGTTCTCCGACAGCTACTGGTATTGGCGAGTGGCCGAAGGCATTCCCAAAACGCCAATGACGCCCTGGAAGGCGCTTCTTTCGGAAGAGGAGATCTGGAAGGTGATCGCGTTCATCCATACGTTCTCGCATAAGGGGAAACCCTCGCAACATTCGGACTATAGGCCGGAGGTGCGACCGAAGAAGGTCATCGTCAAAGATCTGACTCCGATGGTGCTGGTGCCGGCTGGGGAATTCACCATGGGGAGCAACGAAGGCAATGATGATGAGAAGCCGGTGCACCGAATTCATCTCGATGCGTACTACATCGATAAGTATGAAGTGACGATCGGGCAATATGGGGAGTTCCTCGAGGCCAACAGCTTTGACCCTCCGCCGTTATGGACGACGATGGCCCAGCCGTCCTATGAGAATCGACCAGTCGTGAATGTCGACTGGAAGGATGCGAACAACTATTGCAAATGGGCCGGCAAGCGGCTGCCGACGGAAGCGGAATGGGAGAAGGCGGCACGGGGGACCGATGGGCGGCTCTATCCCTGGGGCAACGATCCACCCGATCCGCTCCGAGCCAACTTTGGGAAAGACAGGGCGACGTGGAACAACCACGAGGCGCTCGTGCAGGTGGGGCAATTGAAAGCCGGTAAGAGCCCCTACGGGGTCTATGATCTCGCGGGAAATGTCTGGGAATGGGTGAACGACTGGTATGACCCGGACTACTATGCGACCAGCCCATCGCGAAATCCACAGGGTCCGAGCAGTGGGAAATTCAAAGTGATCCGTGGCGGCTCGTGGGACCTCGCACCTGAGAACCTACGCTCTGCACGCCGGGACCTCAACATTCCCTCGACCACCGACTACGACTCACCGGCGTACCGGAACTTTAACAGTGGGTTTAGGTGTGCAAAGAATCGGTAGCATTTAAACGTTGGCTCAGCCATCGCGCTCGGGGCAAGCTGCACATGCTAGCAAAGTTTCCAATCTCAGGCCAGGCTGGCCGAGCCAAGTAAGGAGGCATCATGGCTGGCAAATTACGGCAGTATCTCAGCGTGTCTGGCGGAGCTCTACTCGCCGGGGCACTTCTTATGGTCGGAGCGATCGCCGTGGTATTCGGCGGGGAGCACGCGCTCTCCAGGACCGAGTTCTGCGTCAGCTGCCATTCCCAGACCTATCCGTATGAAGAGCTCAAGAAGTCCTCACACTATGGGGCGCTCGGGGCCGATCCTGGCTGCAAGGACTGCCACGTACCCCAGGGCTTAGGGAACTTCCATCTGGCCCTCTGGACACATACCTATGACGGAATTCGCGCGGTGCTAGCGGAAATGAAATACGACTACTCAACGATCGAAAAATTTAACGAGCGCCGGCCAATCATGGCCCACTATGCGCGCATGTCGCTCAAAAATTGGGACAGCGTCACCTGTCGGGACTGTCACAAGAATACCAAGCCACCCGGTGCATCGGCGAAGGCCGCGCACCAGAAGATGGAAACAGAGGGTGCCACTTGTATCGATTGCCATCAGAATCTGGTCCATAAGAAAGTTCCGGAGAGCGATCTCAATGCGAGCTTAGCTCAGGGCATGATGGTGTTAAAGGAAGCCAGTAAGAAGACGGAAGAAGAAGAGGACTGATCCAGCTCTCTTAGAACGTGTCTTTCATAGCGGGACTGTACCGAAAGGTTGAACAGATGAGAGATCTATTCATCCAGAGGACTACCAAGAGTCGGGCCAGCGAACCTCCGTGGTGGAGGATCTTCTCTCAATTGTCACTAGCGGTTGTTGTTTTCACATTAAAGCAAGGAGGTATCCCATGCGTTCGATGACAAAATTGGTCGGTGTGATGTCTTGTGCCTGCTTGCTGTGCGTTGGTCTGTCTAGCACTGCGGCACGGGCGTCAGACGATAACATGCAACTTGGTCCAGCTGGTGAGCGGATAGGCGGTCAAGCTGGTCACAGGGCTGAGAAAGATAAACTGCAGGGCGTAGGAGGCAAACTCTCCGGTGGCAGGGAAGGCGGTCAAGCTGGCATGAAAGAATCTGAAAATAAGCTGAAGGGCGTAATTGCAGACGATGCTGATCATAGAATGGGCGGTCAAGCCGGTCACAAGGGTGCTAAAGATATGCTGGAGCGCCCCGCGAAAAAGTGATGTCGGTCCAGTTTCGAGACAGGAAGCAACTGTGCCGGTGAGTCAGCTGGCCGAGGATGGCAACCTGCCATCCTCGGCCTCAGGACAGCCGATCCAGTGGCACAGTCTGGTGCCCGCACATAACAAGATGGTTTCGATGAGCGGCTTCTAAGGTCTTTGAGCAAAGGGGGGATGCATATGACACGACACCGTACACGACTCGCTGTAGCGTTGACAGGAGCACTCCTCATGCTCTTTACCGCAACCCTGCCTCTCCAGCCGACCTTCGGCGAAGGGGGCGCACGACGGGATAACGTGCGGCAAGAACAAACCGTCAAAGAGGTCCTCAAGCATGCAATGGAAGCGGTGGACCACGGCAAACAGGGTCATACTGACAAGCTTGTGACCTCTGCCGAAGCCTCGCTGCAGCAGGCCCTGAGAGGAGGCAAGGATCCGCATGTGGCAGATGCAATTGCTAACCTGAAAGAGGCGATTGAGCATGGTAAGGCTGGTCATGCCGACGTGGCCACGAAACATGCCGAAGATGCCGTCACTCATCTCTCTCAGGTCAAGTAACGGATGAACGCCTATCGCGTAGACCGGTTTGTATGAGCAGGCAGGTGAGCATGACCCTGCCCGTTTCTGACTGTATTCTCGGACATAAGACATGGGGGCAAACAACTCAGGGACTGTGCTTCCTTGATCTGCATGTGTCTCCAGCACAGGAGTGCAAGCGACCGGTGAGCCTCAAGCGATTGCGTGCGAACCACGCGTAGGCATTCACGACAATCGGCTCGACTAGAGAAAAACGAGTGAGTCTCGCCAGGAATCCCAGGCCCACTGCCTCCCACATGGCTCGGAACACATCCACGCCGGTGAGAACGGTCCCATCACCCCAACGAGCATGAAGGATTCTCCCAAGTTCAGTGGGGGATATGGCTATTGAGGTTGGGTCATAGTCCGGCCGTGAGAAGTCACAAAATATCAGTCGCCGACGCCTGTCCAGTCGCCTCATGAGGGCGATTTCTCGATCGCAAATAGGACAGGCTCCATCGTAGAATACTGTGAGCGGGTAGGGTGCCATCTGATCGGTCTCGTCGTGTTACCTACGAGCGACGGTTTGCCTCATCAATTGATCCAGCCTGTGATCCAAGTCAGCGAAGTTCTCCAGAACCGTAATATTGTACTTCATGAAAAGGTCACGCATGGCAAGCGCACCATGTCCGCCGACGGCGAGAGCGGAGACGGGGCGCACTTCATCGGCAAGGACTTGAACCAAGTCAGTCGCATTGGCCTCGGAAGGCACGACAGGAAATGACATGATGGTCAGATCTGGTTCCACCTGCTCGCAGAGCTTGACCAGCGAGACGAGAGGCACATTGGCTCCCAAATAGTGAACACGGCAGCCGCGAACGCGACATCGATAGGCAACTGCACAGGCGGCAATGTCGTGTTCCTCGCCGGGCGGGCAGGCCACGACCACTTTGGCACCAAACTCAGCCACTGGAAGCTGATTCATGGCCGAGAAAATCCTTTGTTGGATTTGCCTCGTGACGTAATGCTCGATGGCCACATCCAGATGACCATCGTGCCAGAGCTGCCCCACCTGTTCCTGAAGCGGGAGTAAGATTCCATGCAACGCTTCTTCAAAGGGAATCACCGCCACCGCGCCGTTCACACGCTTCTCAAAGAGCACACGATTGAGGGGATTCAAGCTAGAGAGGAGTTCCTGCAGGAGCCTGCTGTATGCATCGTCGACAAATGACACTTGCGGCGCAGTGGCTCGTGCTCGACTCAACAACTCCTCTCGCCCTAGTTTCGACAGCTCCCCGATCGAGGCTCCTGTATCCAGCTGTTCCTTGAGGAACCTCAGCAACGCGACATCTTCATCGGAATAATTTCGGTAACGATTGGCTCCTCGAGTCGGTTTGAGGATTTCAAACCGCCGTTCCCACACTCGGATCACATCTCGTGAGAGGCCTGTGAGTTTTGCAACCATATGAATTCTATGAGTATTCATATTCGTGGACTCAATCCTACAATAAAATGTTCAATGTTTGTCAAAATATCTGAAAATAACACTTGACACATTGGACATTTTTGGATATACATTAGACATACAAATGACAAACATTGAACACTGTAGGGAATTTTCACATGTTTTATCTAGGGTGGTCACGTGCATGAGTAATGAATTCCGGGTTCTCTCTACCAGGATGGGCCTGGTGTTATTTCACAGAAAGGGGCGATTATGCGGAGTCAAACAATCACTCAATTAGTAGTAGGTCTGGTAATTACGGCAGGGATCATTTCGGTCACAATGGCGGCTGACCCTCCGGGGGGTGACAAGGATATGGTGCTCATTCCCAAAGGGGAGTTCACCATGGGAAGCGGCGAACATTCAGATGAGGCCAAGCACCAGGTTGTGCTCGACGCCTATCTTATCGATAAGTATGAAGCCTCCAACGCGCGGTACAAAGAGTTCATGAAGGCCACGAGCCATCCGGCCCCGGCTTACTGGGATGATCCCCGTCTAAGCAAGTCCAATCAGCCGGTCGTTGGCGTGAGCTGGACCGACGCGAACGCCTTCTGCAAGTGGGAGGGGAAACGGCTGCCCACCGAAGCCGAATGGGAACGAGCGGCGAAAGGACCCGACGGCGACAATCACTATCCCTGGGGTCACAAGCTTGACCCTAAGAAGGCCAACTATGGACAAAACGTGGGCCGCACGATGCCGGTTGATTCGTACCCTGAAGGCGTGAGCGGCTTTGGGGTGTACAACATGGCCGGTAACGTCTTTGAGTGGGTCGAAGATTGGTATGACCTGACTTACTACAAGGCAAGTCCTGCCTTCAATCCGCAAGGTGCCGAGAAGGGCTACAACTTCGCCAACCAAGGACCGGTGAAAGTGCTCCGTGGTGGGTCCTGGCTTGCGCCAGAAACCTCCCTACATACGAGCCATCGATTCTGGAATCAGCCGGATAACAATTCCTATGGGGTCGGTCTTGGGTTCCGTTGCGCGAAGTCGGTCGTCGCGGCGTCCGACGAAGCTACGCAAGAGGGACGCGACGCGTTCATTCAGGCCCTTGTCGCCATGGGGGCAGAAAAGAACGCCGAGGCATTGGCAGCGATCGAGAAGGCCTTGGTCTCGGATCCGGGGAACCAGGAGTATCTGGCAACCCGTGAACTGATCAAGAAGAGCGCGAAAAAGAAATAGTCGACGGCCTGACGGAGGGGGGGGCGATCGCCCTCCCTCCGTTGGCCGAGGTCGTCAGGGGAGGTCTCTCGTGAATACATCTGAAAGCACCGGTACAAGTACATCGACAGCGAACCCAGCAGCGACCCCAGGGACCTCTCTCATCCTTCTCACTGGTGCGAGCGGGTACATCGGTGGGCGACTCCTGCCGTCATTGGAGCAACAGGGCTACCGCTTGCGCTGTCTGGCCAGACATCCAGAGATTCTCAAGCAAAAGGTTGGACCGTCCACGGAAGTTGTCGCTGGCGATGTTCTTGATCGACCGAGTCTCGAGAATGCCTTGCGCGGCGTCGACGTGGCTTATTACATGGTTCACTCCATGAGATCCACCGGCTCCTTTGAGGAGAAAGATCGGCAGGCCGCCCGGAACTTCAGTGAAGCGGCCAAGGCAGCCGGTGTCAAGGGCCTGATCTATGTGGGAGGCCTAGGCAGCGACGAAGAGGAACTGTCGCCACATCTGCGCAGTCGGCATGAGGTTGGAGACATCCTAAGGCAGTCAGACCTGCCGGTTTGTGAGTTCCGCGCCTCGGCGGTCATAGGATCCGGCAGCGCCTCGTTTGAGCTGATACGTGCGCTGGTCGAACGCTTACCGATCATGCTTACCCCCAAATGGGTCAAGGGTAAGGCACAGCCGATCGCCATTGATGACCTGCTGGACTACCTGATGGAAGCGCTTCGGATTCCGACATCTCGTTACCGCATTTACGAGGTCGGTGGTGCGGACCAAGTCTCCTATGAGGACATGATGCGCGCGTACGGCCGTCAGCGTGGCCTTACCCCTCGCATCATCCCAGTGCCGGTCCTCACCCCATGGCTATCTGCGCTCTGGCTAGGATTGGTCACCCCGCTCTACGCCCGCATCGGGCGGGCGATTATTGAAAGCATCGTCCATGTCACGGTGGTACGGGACAATGCCGCGCTCACCACCTTCTCTGTACGCCCGATGGGAATCGATGAGGCGATTCATCGAGCCCTTGTCCGTGAGGAAACACATTTCTCAGAGACGCGCTGGTCCGATGCGCTCTCTTCATCCGGTACGCAGCGATCGTGGGGAGGTGTCCGCTTCGGCACGCGCATCGTGGATTCGCGGACGCTGACGGTCCAAGCACCCCCTGACATAGTCTTCAGCTGTATTGAGCGGATCGGCGGCGACCATGGCTGGTATGCCTGCGACTGGCTCTGGCAATTGCGTGGCTTCATCGACCTCCTTCAGGGAGGACCCGGGATGAGACGTGGACGGCCATCTTCCGCGACTCTTCGTATCGGCGACACAGTCGACTCATTTCGCGTTGAGGCGATTGAGCGGAATCGCCGCCTGCGGCTCAAGTCCGAGATGAATTTGCCAGGGCGGGCGTGGCTGGAATTTGAGCTGACGCAGGCCGGCTCTTCAACAGAGATACGGCAGACGGCGATCTTTGATCCGGTGGGACTGAAGGGTCAACTGTACTGGTATTCCCTCTACGTGCCGCACGAGTTTGTGTTCAACGGGATGCTGCGCGGGATTGCACAGGCTGCCTTGCACGAGGTAGCGACCCCCGGCCACCGGCGCCTTCAGTCTAGGGTCGGCCGTTCACCCGGATCTCCGAGCCATACCCAGTCAGCGGATGATGCCGGATCAACCGACACCATGAACCGAATTTCTGTGAACCGTATAGCCCACGGAACATCTGTAGTAACCACCAAGATGCTGTTCCTTCTAGGAATCCCTCTAATCGCACTACTGGCAGCCTCGTCTGTGCAAGCGGGACCTATCGACACCCCAGCCCATCCTGATCAGAGAACGGTTCAACTGGTGCACGAAGCCGAACACGAGGTGGACCATGCCTGGGAGGTCTATCACCGTGCCGCCTTGGGCGGCACGGTGGCCTCGCCGAAACTACAGGCCGAGATCGAGGAGCACCTGCACCAGGCACGCACGCTCATCACCCAGGCGCAAGAGGCGGCTGACCATGGCGACACCAGTCTGGTGGCGTCGCTCGTCAAACAAGTCCGCATCCATACGACCCACGCCATTGAGGGGAGCAAGGAGTCGAAGCAATGACGATTACGGTGTGGCACCACGCAACTCGATTCTCTCGCATGACCCTGGCTGTAGCTGTTGTCGTGGCCCTCACACCATGGTTCCCCAGGGAGACGCTATCCGCGTCGAACGGGGTGGACCTGGTGCCGATGATCACCATCCCAGCCGGGGAGTTCTTGATGGGCTCTCCGGAGGGAAAAGGACGAGATGATGAGCGTCCCCAGCGCGCGGTCTACCTCGACGAGTTTGCCATCGATCAAGTCGAAGTGACAAACGAGCGCTATATGCAGTTTGTGAAAGCCACCGGCCACCGCACGCCGCCGAATCCATACGGGACGGGTCCCCTCGCGTCTCTCACAGGCATTGAACACCTGCCGGTAGTGCAAACGACGTGGTACGACGCCAAGGCCTATTGCGGGTGGGCCAAGAAACGGCTGCCGACCGAGGCCGAATGGGAAAAGGCCGCGCGTGGGACCGACGGCCGGCTCTATCCCTGGGGGAATGACCCGCCGACGGCCAAACGGGCGAACTTCGACCAGGAGTGGGAAGAGGAAAAGACCCTGCATCCAGTGGGCTCCCTGCCCGGCGGAGACTCGCCCTATGGAGTCAAGGACATGGCCGGGAATGCCCGCGAATGGGTGTCGGACTGGTACGACGCAGAGTATTACCAGCAGGCGCCGGACCGGAATCCGCAGGGGCCGGACAAGAAGGGCGTGGTGCGGTCCATCCGTGGGGGGTCCTGGCATAGTCCGGCATCAGATATCACGACAGCCGCACGGGGTCGGGGGGGCTTTGCCTTGCAGACCCATGGCACCGGATTTCGCTGCGCCCGCAGTCTCGAAAGCATGCCGCACGAACAATGAAGAGGTTGGGATGCTGATGCGACTAATTGCTCACAATGCACCAGAGGCCGGCTCCGAATTTCGCCCAGGTGACGCTGAACTCCGCACGGCGTCGCCCGCTGAGGCAGACAGGTCTCCACATGATCGAGGGGCCTGTCTCCTTGGCGAACTAGAAGCTTTGTCGTGGACGGTTTCCATCATTGACAGTTGAAAGGAGAGCATCATGGATATGAGCCTCGTCTTTTTGTTTGCGATGGGATTCCTGACCTGTGCGTTGGTAGCTGGACTGTATCAGACCGTAAGCGTGGCTGTGACGCGGCGGGCGAAGGACAAGCGATCTGCTCAGAAGTAGAAATGGCTGATTGGTTTTTCACCGGTAAAGAGGGTTCCCATGGACACTACTGGGAAACCAAACAAGGCATCGGCTCTGCCTCGTCCGACAAGGTACGACGTGTGTATGCGGTGTGGAGGGCTGATGGTTCTCGCGGATGACGTGGAGCTGCAGGGCCATGCAGAGATTATCTTCAAGGGATTAGGGTGCACCAACTGTGGGGGTTTCATCGATAAGCTGGTTCTTGCGAATCGGCTGAAGCCAATACCCCACTCTCTTGATGGGCCCCAAAAACGGAAGTTTATCCGACAGGTGGGTCATAAGAGACCTGCTAGAGGTAGATGAGGCGAACAGGGATTAGGGTGGTCATACTCATGCCTGAGGTGCCTATGATGTTGGCTGAGAGTATTGCCGAGGGATAAACCTATGAAAATCGTCATCGCTGGAGGGACAGGATTCATTGGTCGACCGCTGTGCGCCACCCTCATCCAGGGAGGCCACAGGGTTTTCGTTTTGACCAGGCACATAGGCGAGGTCCGTCATCGGTCTGAGCTGCCGATTCAAGCCGTCGAGTGGAACGCGAGGGACTCAGGTCCCTGGGAACAGGTTCTTGAAGGAGCGGACGCGGTCATCAACCTTGCTGGTGCGTCAATCGCCGATGCACGCTGGACGGAGGTGCGCAAGCAACTCATCACCGATAGTCGAGTGCTGACTACCCGCTTGTTGGTCAGGGCCCTCTCCCGTTGGTCTTCAAAACCGGCCACGTTTATCAGCGCCTCCGGCATCGGATACTACGGAGCGTGCGACGATCGTGTTCTAGATGAAGGGGCGGCGCGGGGTGAGGGTTTCTTGGCCGATCTCTGCCTCGCATGGGAATCAGAGGCACTACGGGCTGCAGAGTTTGGGGCGAGGGTCGTCACGCTGCGCACGGGAATGGTGCTGGAGCAAGACGGAGGGGCCTTGCCCAAGATGCTATTGCCCTTTCGATTGTTTGCCGGCGGTCCCATCATGCCGGGGAGTCAGTGGGTCTCCTGGATCCACCGTCGTGATCACATCGGG
>JAOUGT010000213.1 GCA_029865485.1 Nitrospira sp. | reverse complement strand
TCTTTGTAGATTCCGACAAAACGGTTGAGCAGCGAACCGACCGGAAATCGTTTTTTACCAAGCAGGAGTCCGAACAAGCCAGCAGTGTTCACGATCCCGTCAATATCGGGAACCCGAGGGAACTGACAGTGCTGGAGATCGCCAAGGAAATTCTGAAGTTGACGCGTTCGTCGAGTCACATTACCCACCATCCGTTGCCGGCGGACGATCCGAAGGTGAGACGACCAGATATTACTCGGGCGAAGATGTTTCTGAAGTGGGAGCCTCAGGTCGAGCTGGAGGATGCGTTAGGCAAAACCATCCGATACTTCCAAAAGGCATTAGCTGGTTCCTGAACAACGATCGTGGAGCCCGTGATGCTTCTGACTGGCCGGGCTTGATCAGCAGTTCCGGTAGGAGGCCTTCTCTGATAGCGCACGGTCGTGGAACGCTTGACCTGTTTCTTATCCGCGCGGTATTGTCTCCATCTTCTCCAAACGTCAGCCATTGATGTGATACATGGAAACTTTGAGTCGACCGGTTTCTGAACCGGACAGTGAAGAATCCAAGCCGTTGCCGACGGTGGAATATGTCGTCGACCTGGTGTCCAAGGCGAAACAGGCGGCCAGACGGCTCGCAGCGCTGCCGACGTCGACCAAGAACCAAGCACTTCTTGCTATGGCCGACGCGTTGGAAGCGAAATCGGACGAATTGGTCACGGCAAACGAGCAAGATCTCGAGGCTTTTGGGACTGCCGATGACAAGAAGGCCATGGCCGATCGCTTACGCTTGACGGACAAGCGGATCAAGGAGATGGCGGCTGGAATTCGCGAGGTGGCGAAGTTACCTGACCCTGTGGGGATGATGTCCACCATGTGGACAAGACCCAACGGGATGCAGGTGGGACGGGTCCGTGTGCCGATCGGGGTGATCGGCATCATCTATGAGTCGCGCCCGAATGTGACGGCTGATTCGGCGGCGCTCTGTCTCAAGTCAGGAAATGTCTGTGTGTTGAGGGGCGGCAGCGAAGCGATTCATTCCAATACGGCGATCGCAGCCATTCTGTCCGATGCGTCACAAAAAGCCGGTATTCCACCGGGTGCGATCACGTTCGTCGATCGTGCCGACCGTGAGGTTGTGCCGGTCTTGCTCAAGCAGGATCAGGCTATCGATTTGATCATTCCCCGTGGCGGCGAATCGTTGATGAAACTCATTGCGCAACACTCGACCATTCCCGTGGTCAAACATGATGCGGGTGTATGCCATATCTATGTCGATGCGGCAGCCGATATTGCCATGGCGGAAGCGATTTGCCTCAATGCGAAAGTGCAGCGCCCGTCAACCTGCAACGCTATGGAAACGCTGCTGGTTCACCAGTCGATTGCGCGGACCTTCTTGCCAATACTGGCAACTAGCCTCCGGGCAGCCCATGTTGAAATCCGCGGCTGCGCCAAGACCTGTCAATTGATTCCGGAGGCCAAACCAGCCGTCGAGAAGGATTACGGGAAAGAATTTCTGGATCTCGTCTTAGCCGTAAAAGTCGTCAAGAACATGGATGAAGCCATGGAGCATATCGCGCAGTATGGCTCCCAACATACCGAAGCGATCGTCACATCGGATTATGGGCGCTCCATGCGATTTCTCAAAGAAGTGGATGCGAGTGCTGTGCTGGTGAATGCGTCCACACGCCTCAATGACGGCTATCAATTCGGTCTCGGCGCCGAGATCGGGATCAGCACTTCGCGGATTCACGCGCGCGGCCCGATGGGATTAGAAGAGCTGACCTGCTCAAAGTTCATGGTCTTGGGGAGCGGCCAACTCCGGGAGTGAATGTCATCGGATCCCATTGCATGTGCCCTGTTCACGCCAGGCCACCTCGAATTTTACTCCACCCGTGCACTCGCTGAATCTTTCCATAAGGTAGGCGCATCCGTTCAAACGTTGCCGACCGGGCATCTGGTCTTTTATCGACCTGATGGCCGACGGTTTCTTGCCACCGATCCTAGCGGCCACCCTCTCCATGAGTGCGAATGGGAACCGAACGAACTTGGAGTCGTGTCTCTCAAACGTGCTCGAGTCAAACTGGATTGGGGGGGCTGGGTCGGGATAGTGCCTGCGGGATTGGTGAATGAAACCCGGGTGAATCTGGCCACGAGGCCCAATTGGCAACGAACCACCCCGGAGGATCTTCGTGGTATGGCAGCGAGAGCCTTACGGGTCCCCATCGAAGAGGTACGGTGGTTTTATCGCGATGAAGATTTCTCCATTGATCCCACTGGGCTCGCGACGATCCGTCAGCGAAAAGATGCCTTGTCTGTGTTGGATGATGGCAGGTTTGAAACGGCGCGTTTTATGTCCTGCATGGGGGCGATGCACTGGGAGGAAATCGATTTCCTTCCGGTCGTCGAGTTGTTCAAGTCGCTGTTACCCGGAACGGGCTCCGCAGTGTTGGAACTCATTCGCGGACTCTATGACGATCAGCAGAGAGGGCGCTCGGCTCCTCGACCGTTACGGTACCGTGGGATCCCTCCCTATCCATCTGAGCCGGCCTTTCGGTTGTTCAGCGCCTTTTTTACGCCTCAATCATCCGGGGGCGGA
Source organism: Nitrospira sp. (assembly GCA_029865485.1). Lineage (GTDB taxonomy): Bacteria > Nitrospirota > Nitrospiria > Nitrospirales > Nitrospiraceae > Nitrospira_D. The sequence goes on along the minus strand of JAOUGT010000213.1, from coordinate 2,941 downwards.
GAGCCCTACGTCGATTTTTTGAATCCTGGGAGATCACATGTCGTCACCTGGTTGCCCGCCGATCATCCTCCGGTGCGCTATGTTGATGAACGTCAGGAGGTCTGTGTCACGGTGAAAGATGGGGTGGTGCAAAAAGCGACTCTGGAAACCGATACGGCAGGCTTTTCATACGTCAATCCATTCGGCCGTCGCGTGCTTCCGCTTGATCGCAGTCTGCGGATCGAGGGGCAGCGGATGATCCTTAAGGATCGTGAGCAGGAAACGATCCTCTCCTTGCCGGCTGGGCTTCAGGTTCGGACCTCACCTGCTCCCGAGAGACCACTGAGTCCCGTCGACTGGCGTACGGTCTTTGTGCCGGGGCCTCCGAGCGTTCACCCGCATGACGCGTTTGGAGCGGTGCTGTTGTATCCGGAAGACCAGACGGAGATCAGCGAACTCGCAGCACAACCATTTGTCGCCGACTACCTGGATGATCTGGGAGAGCAGGACCGCGAGATTGGACGGATACGATCACAGGCGGAACGAGTGCGTATTGTGAACGGGGATGCAGTCATTTCTACCTGCGTGCTGTTCGACCGGCCGCGAGACTATACGGTGAGCGTTCGCCACATGGCCTATGCTCAGCGTCAGGCCCAGCAGCTCTGGGCTCAGTGTGCTGAAATCAATCGATGGGACTGGCTCCAACGAATAGGCATGGGCGCCGACGAGGTGCCGGAGGCGTCGATTACTCGTCATGGCCTGTTTGATCTGCTGTATCTCTGGCTGTCCTATGACACGTTTGGTTCTCTACCGACAATGAGGACAACCCTCGCAAGGGCAGGCCAAACACTAAGGCGGGGAGGCGATGCCTTCGTGGTCGGACCCGCCGACCTACAGGCGGCGTTGGCCTCGGAACTGTGGCAGGTCTGCTGGAGTGAATCAGTGGCAGCGCTGCCGACGTTCACTATGCACAAAACGATCTTGCCCAAGGCCAGGGTAAAAACAGGGCTCACACTGTTCCATCTCAGGCGGTTGTAAATCCATTCCGAGAAAGAGCTCTCGGAGTGTGGCTGGATAGACCGGTTTCCTTCGTGAGAACCGCTGGCTTGTCAGGGATGAGTCTTGTAGAATTCGGATGGTCTATCCCGCACTCGTTCGTCCAACATGGTGATGGAATGAGAGCGTGGACAATTGATGAAGGAGGAAGAGTATGCCGAGCGTGCTGGATAAGGTGATTGAGAGAGAATTGCGAAAAGAGTTGAAGGATGCATTGGGCAGGTTTGAACAGCAGCTGCGACAGTCCGGCGTGAGTGATGACAATATCAAGAGCCGGCTCCGGGGCGCCAAGCAGTTTGTGGCGTTTCTCTATGGGCGATATCTCGGATAGTTGTATCTCCTTCGCCTTGATTGTAGACGAGACCTGTCCGTAAGGCGCGTACTGCATACCAGTTACGATAGGACGGTAGGGCCTCTACAGAATGTGACGTCCGCCATGGGACGGAGTGTTGGGTTGAATCATTGACCGGGTCTGGTGTGTGAGGTGGTTTACCTGCTCCAAACTAGGCCGGCTAAGCCGAACCCTGAATTCTGAAGTGGAAGCCGGAACCGCCACCTACAGTTGCCAAACCTGCGTTCACACATCATCGGCTTTCCTGTCCTCATGATGCGGCGAGAGCCAATCCGAATCGCATGGGGTGTGAATCCAGTCCGTCCGTCTGATGGATTCCGTGCCCACATCACAACTCGGGTTTGTTGTGGACGTGTGGCGACAGCATGAGCGATCAATCCAGGGCAAGGCGAGAAATAGAACGTGCAGAGGATCCCATCACCTCCGAGGCCTACCCCTGTTCCAATCATCGAAAATAGTTGGCCATTGCCCACCTGTCTCCTAAGATGGCTGCATGCCGGCTGCTGCGGAGACCGCGTCTTCCGATCAATCTGATCCCATCCCATTCTCGTCCCTGGTGGATGAGTCCGACACAGGCTTGCTGAGCCTGCTGATCATTGCGCAGTACTATGATCTTCCTGCCGATGGCTCGCAGCTGCGGCACCAGTTTGCCCAGTCCGGGCAGAGGCTGTCCGACACGGAGCTGCTCCGAGCCGCCAAGAAACTTGGATTGAAGGCCGGTCTCGTCACGAGTGACTGGAACAAACTGTACGAAGCGTCCTTCCCCGCCATGGCCAAGCTCGTGGATGGGGGCTATCTCGTGGTGATCAAAGTCGAAGACGAGAAGGTACTGGTTCAGAATCCAGTTGAAGGCTATTCCCTCGTCCTGTCTCGTAACCGGTTTGAAATGATTTGGACGGGAGAACTCGTTCTTGTGACGAAGCGGGCTACGATCCGCCTTCACGATCTCGCGTTCGACATGACCTGGGTGATCCCAGGGATCGTCACGTATCGCAGGTTGTTCGGCGAAGTCTTGATCGCATCGGTCTTTCTCCAGTTCGTGGCCCTTCTCACACCGTTCCTCACGCAAATTGTGATCGATCAGGTGCTCGTGCACCAGGAGTTTGCCACGCTTTCTTTACTGGCCGGTGGCATGATTGCGCTGGTCGTCTTCGAAGGGATCCTCGGCGGGCTCCGGACCTATCTGTTTGCCCATACGACCAATCGGATGGCGGTCAGCCTTGGTGCCAAACTCGTCCGCCACCTGCTGGCACTCCCTTTGGCCTATTTTGACGCCAGGCGTGTCGGTAATACCGTCGCGCTGGTGCAGGAGTTGGAGCCGCTTCGCCGATTTATCACCACCTATGCCATGATCCTGCTGGTGGATGTTCCTTTTACCGTTGTCTTCCTGGCCGGGATGTGGCTTGTCAGCCCGGCGCTCACGCTGGTCGTGATGGCCTCACTCCCGATCTACGTGTTGTTGTCCTTTTTCATGACTCCGGCGATACGGGCTCGTCTGCACGATTCCGTCAATCGAGGGGCGGACAAGCAGGCGCTTGTGGTCGAGGCGGTCAG
>JAOUGT010000212.1 GCA_029865485.1 Nitrospira sp. | reverse complement strand
TTTTTCGAGGCACTTGAGGGAGCTGCCACGCTGGTGATCGGGTCGCCTTGCGGATTCGTTTTGACTTCGGTCTCGCTCATAATCGCACCTCTTTATATGGACGGCGAGCTGGTCGCTCAGCCTACCTACCCTTCTCGCTTCATCTGTTCTGCTGAATGGCCGAACATTGCTGCGCTGCCTGTTCCACCAGGAGTTGGGGCAAACGCCATCGGATTGGTATGAGTCTTACCGCCGTGGACCTTGGATTGTGTACCGGTGAAACGGACATTTTCGCCGTTTTCCGGCAACTTGATTCCCATTTGCTCACGGACACGCTTAAAAATCTGCGCAACACGTTTGATCTTCAGGGTATCGGAATCCCTGATCGTGAGCATCGCATCCTCATGGCCTTGCTCTGCGCAGATCGCCATGGTGCAGCAGTTCGTTCCCGCCCGAATCATTTTGAGCGTAAGATTGGCGTAATGACAATGCACGCCGATGAAAATGCAGGCTTCGATCTTATTACCCCAAATAGTAAGGTTGGGATGATTAGGATTGATGACTTCTTCTGGATCGATCTTTGGATACTTCGGCCGATAGTCCGGCATCGGAATAATCATGACTTCAGGAATTTGAGCGGCAATTTCCAATGTTGCCTTTGCTTTTTCTACCGCATGATCGTTCCACGCCCACAGGAGCAGGGGGCCTGGAAAAATCGTCGCATTGGGACTCGTCAACATTTTGCGAGCCATCTCTTCAATGACGACTTCTTCGTTTGGCTCAAGGAGGCCATAATACAACCCCTGCCCAGGATCTGGCAGGTCGACACCTAACTGAGCCGCTGACGGTGGATGGAACCCCGCCGGACCCGGTACGATGATTCGTTCTCTCGTATCTTGTGTGATTGCCACGCCTGATTCCCTTTCCTTACCCGACAACAGGACTTGCCAAAACCGCCGTGGTGCTCTTCTCTCCGTACGTAATATTGTCCGTCAATGCTGCCTTTGGCAATTGATCGATCATGATCATCTTGATGGCATTATTCTTTGCCATGGTGTCGCAAACCCAGACACATTGCGCGCATCCCTTGCAGCGATCGACCGCAACATAAGCTGAACCGTACTTGAAACCTTGATCCTTGCCCATCTCGTCGCTGTAAAGGATCGTGTTGGCCTCCGGACAATACTGCGTGCAAAGCTTACAACTCTTCGCGGCACAAATTTCAACACTGATATCGGCTACGAGGTACATGGAAACTCCTTTATAACCGGTTACGCAGTGGCTGCTGCCACAGACTCTTCCGCCCGCTTGACGTCGGCCGCAGCCCAACCATGATCCACCGCATAGTTCCACCCGGCCCGCATAACGGCAACATTTTTCTCGATCAGTTCTTGCTTTTTCTTGAACTTCCGCTCAACAACGCTGTCGAGGGCGGCCGTACCACCGGAGACGACGAACCCTTTTCCGAGGAACCGGTCCTTCACGGCCTGATCCAACCCTGCCATGCTCGTCAGTCCCGTAATCGCGCCAATACAGCCCATCAATGCCATATTAGTCGCGAGGTCCATGCCCGCCACTTCTAATGAAATCTTCGTTGCTGGAAAGTAATAGAGCTTCGCCCGAAGTTTCTGCAGCTCAGCAGCCTGATCTCGATGAAGATTCATCGGTCCATCATTATTGATGAGGGCAACCCCATCCTCTTTCAATCCGAAGTAGAACGGCATCGTGTACGACTTACCGTGCGTAATGACCTGAGGATGGAAGATAATGATGATGTGCGGGAAGGTGATTTCACCTATTTCATAGATCGGTTCATCCGACACACGCACGTAGCTTTCGACCGGCGCCATTCGCTTTTCAGATCCGTAGAACGGTACAATCGTACTTTCGCCTCCGGCATTGATGACGGCCGTACTCAGAATGTGAGACCCCGTCACGACGCCCTGGCCGCCGACACCTGCCATTCGAATATTGAAGCGTTTTGCCATCGTGGAATCTCCTTCGTTCGCTTAGGCCTTGTTAGGAATTGCAGCAGCCGGCTTGGCAAGAAACTCCTTGTAGCCATAGCGCTCAGTCAGGTATTGCTTCGCTTCTTCGCTGACATACTCCGTGAACTGATACCGGTCATTTTCAACCGTCTTTGCATCTTCCATCACCTTGTCGGTCGGAATGGCGTACTCGATGTTGCAAGAGGTGTAGGCTTGGATGTAGGTAGACCCAACCTCCCGTGCAATCAGTACCGCTTTCTTGATAACGCTTTCCACGCGTCGCGGATTATTCGGCACCACGGTCGCCACATAGGCACAGCCCGCGACTTTCGCCATCTGCAACATGTCCATCTTCTCGAACTTCTTCCCGAGGGGAGCCATCTTCAACACCGCCCCGCGGTTAGTCATGCCGCTTTCTTGGCCACCAGTGTTTCCATACACTTCGTTGTCCAACATAATGGTCGTAAATCGTTCCTTGCGGAACCACGAATGGAGCACCTGCTGGAATCCGATGTCCGCCGTTCCACCGTCGCCGGCCATCACGACCACATCTTTTGGCTTATCACCGAAACGAAGCCGGAGCCCTCGTGAGAGGCCGCTCGCCACGCCGTTTTGGTCACCATAGTTCCCATAGACAAAGGGGATCGCAGCTTGCGAAATAGCAAGACGACCACAACCGGCCGTCCCGACGGTAATCGTATCTTCTGGATTGGGGAACGCAACCATGGCCAAGCGAATGAACAGCGTCATTGCACAACCGGCACACATGGGATGCTCTTCCAGCACTTCCTTGAAACTTCCTACCTGTGAAACCGAGACCTTCTTTCCAAACGGTCCGTGCTCAACCAAGTCTCGATATTCCTTCGGCATAAACTTTTCAAATCCGTTTGAGAATTTGACATAATCAAGGCTCATTAGGCACCTCCCTTATATCGTTGGCAACGGCATGCCGCTGCTCATAATTTTCGTCACACTACCGACCGATGACTCTCGAAATAAAACTTGAGGACTTACAGGTTTGAACTACAGCACACCCTACTCGAACCACCAAGCCATGTGCATCCTAGCAAAGCCGAAAAAAGACTGTCAATCTTTGTACGGCCTTTTCTCTGCACCGGCTCTGGCTCCAGTTACGCACAGACGATTCAAAATCCGGTAAGATACTATAACGTCAGGAAAATCAACGCAACTTCAAAGAGGGCCCATGGGTTCCCAAAGAAGGCCTAGGTTCGACAGCTTGGCGTAGGCCATTCGCCCCAACCCATGAAATCGGCCAAGAATAACTTGACTGAATCACGTATGGCAATTCATGTTTAGAGATTGCCGATCCATGCCAATCTGTTTACACTGCCAGTATGTCACAACGAGTACTGATCCCTGGGGAAGATGAGGCCGGAACCCATGTCGGTGGGGTGCACAAGCGCCCCCCGATTCCCGACAATACGCTCAAAGCTGAATGCCCGAAGTTCATGGCGCATGGTCCCTGCGGAGGAGTCCGGAAAGGCGGGCTGTGCGAGGTCTATCCGGAGATGAAGTGTCCATGGGTCTCCCTGTATCTCGAATTGGAGAAGATCGGTCAAACGGATTGGATGAAACAAGTTTAGCCGAAGATGAGGCGTCAACTGTGAAACGTGAAACGACTGGAAGAAACCGCAAGGTCACGAAGCTTGGCTACAACGAGCAGCACGCCAAGAGCGGCATCACCGCACCCCTACCACAAATCGAGACGTTCCCAAATCAGTACAAAGGCTACGAAATTACAATCGAGATTCCCGAATACACGGCGATTTGCCCCAAAACGAATTTGCCGGATTTCGGCACCATCACGCTGCACTACATGCCTGACAAAGCATGCCTCGAACTTAAGGCACTTAAAATGTATATCCACGCCTACCGGAATCTCGGCATCTTCTACGAGAATGCCGTAAACCGAATCCTTCAGGATGTCGTTAAAGCCTGCCGTCCTGTCTGGGCCAAAGTGACCGGCACATTTACCGCACGCGGCGGATTATCCAGCAAGATCGAAGCCAAGTATCCTTAGTCGGCATTTCCTGTCTCACTTGAGATATGGCCACCTACGCAATCGGCGATGTGCAGGGCTGTTACGAACCTCTGCAACGCTTGATTCGACACATTCGTTTTGATCCAATCGTTGATCGCCTCTGGTTTGTCGGTGATCTGGTCAACCGCGGTCCGGATTCATTGAGTGTGCTTCGCTATATCAAGAAACTTGGCGATCAGGCTGTGGTCGTCTTGGGCAATCATGACCTTTTCTTGTTGTCTGTGGCCGAGGGCATTGTCACGCTTCGCCCAGAAGATACCCTGCAGACGATCCTTGCCGCTGAGGATCGTGACGACCTCCTGGCATGGTTACGCCGGCAACGGCTCCTGTATCGTGAAGGGCCGTTTACCATGGTCCACGCAGGCTTGTTACCACGATGGTCCATTAACGAAGCAGAGACACTGGCTCGTGAAGTGGAAGTCGGACTACAGGGTCCCTGTTATCGGGATATACTTCAAGCCTTGTATCCCAGCAAACATCTTCAATGGACTTCAGGCCTGAAGGGTCCTACCCGGCTTGCCACTGTCATCAAGGTCCTCACTAGACTTCGAGCTTGTTCCCCTGATGGCCGGATGGAATCATCATTTAACGGCCATCCCGAGCGAACCCCGGCCGGATACTTCCCCTGGTTCGAAGGTGAGAACCGGTGGAGTCGGGACACAACCATTGTCTGTGGCCACTGGGCAGCACTGGGATTACACTGCGACAGGCATGTCATCGCGATCGACAGTGGCTGTGTCTGGGGACGGCAATTGACGGCCGTACGATTGGAAGATCGCACAGTGTTTCAGGTCCCATGCAACCATGGTGATTGAGCCCGAGTCCCCTGACTTCGCCCTACCCCGCTACTCGTCACATCCGTTTCCTTCCTATCGTTTTGTTCCGGGGCAAACACCACATCCTCGACGAACGTCCCCCGCTCATTCCTCAGGTCGACCGGCACCGAACCCAACCACGTTCCTCCCTGATCGCTGGCAGAGTTCGGAAGCCTATCGGTACGGAATTGATCTCTACAATCACGGCTATTGGTGGGAGTCCCATGAAGTCTTCGAAGGACTGTGGCATTGTGCAGGACGCCATACCGAACTGGGGAATTTCCTCCAGGCCCTGATCCAGCTCGCCGCAGCCAATCTGAAACAGGTCATGGGGAACCGACAGGCGGCGCAAAATCTGTTACAGCGTGGTCTTATCCGACTACAACGTGTGCCGGACTTCTACATGGGGATGGATGTCGCGCGCCTCACCGAAGAGGTGCGACAACGCCTGAATGGCACGAAATTCCAAGCGCCACTCCTGTACCTGATCCTTCCGGTGAAGACCGTCCCCTCAGAAGGCAGTCCCCGGGGTGAGAGCTTTATTCAGTGATCGAGGGCAGCTGAAGCCCTGTCCATTGCAGCATGTGGGAATGGATTAGTCCTTACCTGAAATTGTGAGGAACCTAGAAACCTCCACGGCAACACGGTACAATCGGCTAGTAGTTTCCTTCAGAAAAGGT
>JAOUGT010000030.1 GCA_029865485.1 Nitrospira sp. | reverse complement strand
GGTGGCAACACTTGAACTCAGGCCCTGCTGTCTCAGGACAAGGTGGAATTCAACCACCATGGCGATTCACCATCTCGCAGGTGGCAGGGCTGAGAGTTAGGAGTCGGACATGTCGTTGTTCTGGAAAGATGCGGGGGACTGTCCAGGCAGCTGTCTGCCTGGCGCTGGCTTCGATGGCTCCGGCCGCAGACCTAGGTTGTGCCGAGGAACCTGCCGCCTCGGACTGGCACTATGGAGGATCCATCGATCTGAGTTATGCGGCCGACTTTAACTTTCCAGAGAATCATCGATGGCGCTCCAAGACCACGACTCCCAACGTCAATGAACCAGCCATCAATATGGCGGTCGGCTACGTGAGAAAGGATGCGACCCTCCAATCCCGGTGGGGCCTCGAGCTCGGCCTCCAAGGGGGAAACGATACAGAGGGGCTTGTCCCACCTTCTGTTCCCGGCCGCGACAAACCGGTGGGCTATGCGGAGCAGCTGAAACATTTTTCGCGGGCCAATGTCTCGTACCTGGCACCGGTCGGCAACGGCCTGACTCTTACCGCAGGCCTCTTCAACAGCTACATCGGCTATCAATCCATCTATTCACGCTACAATCTGAACTACACGCGAAGTTATATGGCCGACAATGCCCCCTATTTCGTATTCGGCCTGGGCGCGACCTATCGGGTCAATAAAGCCTGGCAGGCCGGGCTCTACGTCATCAACGGATACAATTACCTCTCGCATATCAACAATCAACCCAGTTATGGCACACAGCTTCAATGGACACCGACGTCGCATGTGACGGTGACGCAGAACCTGTACTACGGGCCCGATCAGTCGAGCACGGCCATCGAGTTCTGGCGGTTCTTTTCCGACAGCATCCTCGAATGGAAGGACGGCCCATGGACCCTGGCCCTAGCCTACGATATCGGCACCGAGAACGCCGCCGAGCAGGCCGGTCACCCGCGCACCTTCTGGACCGCCGGCGCCTTCTATGCCCGCTGGAATGGACAGGGTCCCTGGAGCGTCGCGCTCCGGCCGGAATTCTATTGGGACCGCAACGGCCGCATTTCCGGTTCCGAGCAACTCCTAAAAGCCATGACCACGACCCTCGAATATAGGTGGACTCATCCGTGGCAGACGGCACTGCTGCGGATGGAACATCGGTACGATGAATCGACCGGAGCCGGGGGCGGATTTTTTATGCGAGGCACCATCTCACCCGGCCGGCCGGGTTTGGCCCGCGAGCAACATCTCCTGCTCTTCTCGATCGTGTGGGCGATCGACCGATCATAACGGCAATGCCCGGACAGCAGGCGATCCATTCGGCGCCGTAAGGAGCGCCGGCTCATTGTCCTCAGACTAGGAGAGCATCGTGGAACTCCTCGGACACATCCTAAGCCGGATCAAAGAGGTGCTCGATACCCCCCTCTTTTCAGCCGGCAACGCTCCCGTCACGATTTGGACCTTGGTCTCCCTGATCATTCTGACACTGCTGCTATTCTCGATCACCGGCTGGCTGAAACAGTGGATCGTCACGCAGCTCCTGGCTCGAAGCCATGTCGAGCTGGGAGTGCGCCTCGCGATCGGCGCGATCATCCGCTATATCACTATCTCCATCGGATTGATCGTTATTTTTCAGGCGGCTGGCATCGACCTGAGCACCTTGACGATTGTGGCTGGTGCCGTCGGCGTCGGCGTCGGCTTCGGACTGCAAAACATCACCAACAATTTGGTCAGCGGATTTATCCTCCTAATTGAACGTCCTATCAAAGTCGGCGACCGTATCGAAGTCGGACAGGTAACCGGCGATGTCGTGAACATCTCACTACGATCGACCACGGTTGTCACCAACGATAACATCGCTATCATCGTTCCCAATTCTGAGTTCGTCTCCAGCAGCGTCACCAACTGGAGCTACACGGACCGGAACGTGCGGTTCAATTTTCCGGTCGGAGTGTCATACCGATCGGACCCGGAGCTTGTCCGACGGCTGCTGATTCAAATCGCCGGCCAACATCCCGGCGTGCTGCAAGACCCGAGGGCAGACGCGCTGCTCCACGAGTTTGGAGACAGTTCGCTCAATTTCATCCTGCGCGTCTGGACCAGGCAATATTCCACCACCCCGGGTGTGTTGCGGAGTGAACTCAACTTCATGATCTGGCAAACGTTCCAAGAGCATGGCATCGACATTCCGTTTCCCCAGCGGGATCTTCATATCAAAAGCGGTAATCTGACTGTATGTCAGGCGTCGCCAACAAAAGAAGACGCACGTCACTGAGACGGCTTCGAAGCGATTGAGACCGCCGCAATCAACGCCCATCATTCTCGGAGCAATCCATCCATAGGACACTTTTCAGAAAAATAGTACGAATTCGGGCTGTCTTAAGCCCATCTGGCCATGTCATACTGATCTTGTAACGAGACCCACGTGCACGCAATTGATGCTTCACGGCAGGCATGATCCACTGCTTCACAATCTGAAAGGAGGACCCACATGGATGTCTTGGCCGTTCTTCTCGCACTCATCGCGATCGTGATGGCGTTCATTGCCCTCCAACGGACAGGAGGGCTCAAAGATCTTCGCCAGCAAATTGACGCCTTAAGTTCGAAAACGGAGGATGCAACCAAAGGAGCCAGGGAGACCACCGCGGATGCCCTGCGACATCTGGAACAACTCATCAGAGGGCGTGAGGAGCAACCTCCGGATCATACCAACAAGCCTCCAACCCCTCCTGAGCAGGGAGCGCACCCATGAAAGCCTGGCTGAGCCTCATCGGCGGGTTTGTGCTTGGCTTTCTTGCCGCGGTTGTCACAAACCTTGCGGCTCCCGACCTCCTGACTTCTTATACTGGGCAATTCCTCCCCGTTGACCAACTGGAGTCCGCCACGGGCACAGTAGTCAAGAAACAACGTGAATCAGCCAGGCTACTCTTGACTCTCTCCACATCCAAAGGAGTGCTCCTGGCCACATTCACCAAGAACATCGATGAGATTGATCTTCTGATTGCCGAAGGCTATACCGCCACGATCAAGCTGAGAGGATACTCCCCGTTCGTTGAGAATCCCCTCCTTGAACGGGTAGAAGTAAGTGGAAAAGACCAGTGACGCAATCAGGGCATGCTCCTTACCAAATCGGATATCTTAACGAGGAGTAAGATGTGCCAAACTCAGAGATGCTGTTGGGGCACAGTCTCGGGTAACTAGCCAACATGAGTACTCTGATACTTGCCTTTCTTCTCGCGTTGGGAACCGCCCTCTTCGCGCTTCAAAACACCGCTTCCGTCAGGATCACATTCCTCCTGTGGGACTATCAGACTTCGCTGGTATTGGTCATCTTCGGCTCAGCAGGAGCCGGCGTCATTCTGGCCTTGCTCGCTTCCCTGGGAGGCCGCTGGAAAGGCAGCCGCACGAGGCGATCTCTCGAATCCACGATCCACGCCCAAGGAGAACGGATTCGCGAGTTGGAACAACAACTCCGCCTGGCCCATGAATCCACTCGTCCCCCTGAATCAGATTTATGAGGCAAGCTTGTCACATCGATTTCATGAGATGGCCTTAGACTTCTGTGGGCGGTGTCTGGAAACGTACCCCTCATGAATGACCTGAGCGAACGAAGTGTAGTCGAGCGATTTCGGTCTCTTCTGCGAAGAAAACGGTCTCTCGACGCGCCTCGTGTGATCGTCACACCGAACGAATTGTCCCCTCCACAAATTCTCGCGACCAGATTTCTCATTGCCGCCGCCCTGCTCATGCTGGTGTTCTTTTTGTTGTGGTGGGATCGTGAAGGCCTCCGTGATCAAGCAGACGGGGAAATTTCCCTCAGCGATGTCGTGTACTTCACCATGATTACCGTGACCACGGTGGGTTATGGAGACATCGTGCCGGTGTCGACCCACGCCCGCCTCTTGGACGCGCTGGTGGTTACGCCAATCAGGTTCGGCTTGTGGTTCCTGTTCTTGGGGACGGCCTATCAACTGATCATTCGACAGTATATGGAGGGCTATCGTATGGCAAAACTCCAGTCGACCTTGAACCACCACCTGATCATCTGTGGATTCGGACACACGGGCCTCTCGACGACGAAAGAGTTGCTGGCCAGAGGCGCACCGGCCGAGCAGATCGTGGTGATCGATCAGAAAGAAGACCGTGTGCGGCTAGCTGGTTCGCTCGGGATTGCCGCCGTTCAAGCCGACGCTACACAAGAGGCCGTCTTGCGCGACGTCATGATCGAAAGGGCCAAGGGGGTGATTATTACGGCCGGTCGCGATGACTCAACCGCCTTGATCCTCTTGACGGTGCGGCATCTGAATCCCACCGTTCGGTTGATCGTCGGCGCGAAAGAAGAGGAAAACGTCAAATTGTTTAAGCAAGGAGGGGCTGACGCTATCGTGTCGCCCGCCACGTTCGGGGGCTATATCCTTGCCGCCGCCGTCGACCATGGTCACATGGTCCAGTATTTGGACGATCTACTGACCGCCCAAGGAAATATCAGTCTCATCGAACGAGCTGTCCATCCCGAAGAGGTCGGCAAGTCACCGACCGCCCTGAAACCCGATCTCCTGCTACGCCTCTATCGTCGCCACCAGATGGTACCGTTCTCGGAGCTGGACCATATCACACAGCTCGAATCAGGTGACATCATGGTGCTCCTGAGCACTTCGCAGAACGGTGCGGCACGAGATACAGACTAGCGCAGGACGCCTTCGATACTCGCTCGTCTCCGCCACGACATCCCTTCATTTACCAGAAGACCGTCGTCCACGATCTTGGGACATCCCTCAGCCATTTTGACGAATCGTCACGGTCCGCATGTTTTGATAGTTGCCCCAGCAGAAAAGCTCTGGAAGTCACCTCGTCAGAGCATCACAATCCTGAGGCGCTTTCAGCAAAGAGCGCGCGTCGATTCTCTGCGGGGCCTTCAAGAAGGTCAAATGTCACAACACTCGGATCATCAACCATCTCGGTCTCCGTGCAACAGCCGATCTGATGAAGCATACCGTCTCGCGGTTTAGTCGCCGTCCAATCGTTTTCCACATTCCGACCGTACATATCATAGCTAGGGTACATTGCAGCGCCAACTAGGTTGGTACCTAGTTGAGACTCCTGTTGGGTCATGGTTGTCTGTCATATGCCGCTCGTACGATCGGAGATGTGCATGGCCGTGATGCCGATGAGAGGGCGGGTCGGTGTGTCTTACAAAATACAGTGAGGCACTAACACCACCAGCGGGAACAACGGGAGGAAGATCTCTCGGTTCTCAGTCAAGGTAACCTCGTGGTCCGGTAATGATCAGAGGGTATGGGACCATCTCGCTTAAGCTGACGAGTCCAGGACCTATGTCGGAGCAGAAGAGGTTTGGATGTGCGGTCCCCATTCAACCTTTGCGATCTCGGCTCCACTGCGATGGTGAAACTGACAACCAGTTGAGGAGACAGAAGTATGCCTGACTGCGTGGGTGACCACATCATTCTTCTTGCGGATGTTCATCCCCTGATCGTTGAAGATTGTCGGCTTCATGCCCAAACCACCTATGACCACGGGGAGTATGAAGTCGTCGCAGTCACCGCCGCAGAATGTACGCTGCTACCGCTCGTGGAGCGACTGCAACCTCACTTCGTATTGCTTGATCTGCTCCATGCCAGTGGGCTGCACACGATTCGACGTCTCACGAGTGCCAACCCTTCATGCGGTATTGCGGTTATGATCGGAGCACGGAACCAAGACAGTGTGGCAGCTGTCTTTTCCAGCGGAGCATCAAGCATCTTACACCGCACCGATGTCCCAGCTGAGCTTTTCGATGCCGTTCGTGCCGTGAGCGCCGGCCGGCGCTTTCTGTCCTCTACCATCCTGTCGAAGGCCGTCGGCTCCGAGAGCGAAGTGAAGCAGCCACGCAGGGAGGGCCTTTCGTCCGTGGATGAGTTGGTCCTACGCTTGACGTCACGAGGATATCCGTCATCTCGGATTGCAGACACGCTCGGCCTTTCCGTCGGGACCGTACGACTCAGCATCGCCTTTCTCAAGCAGATGTACCGTGTGCGTACGAAGCGGGAACTGAAAGCATATACAACGGAAACATTGTGTGAGTCTTGACGATGTGTTCGAGCCGTTCAACGTGCCGGATGATTGAGGGGCAATGCCGCCGGGTACTTCGAACTCCCGATGGAAGATTCATCTGTGAGGCAGTGCTGATGAATCAGGGTAGGCCAAGAATTGAGGCTGCTGAGATTCTCCCTCGATAGTCGATGATAGCCGATGAGTGAGGTGCAGCACGGTTGTAGCAAGACCACGATGTCACGCCTGTGGGGTTGGGGGCGAAGTAGTTGCACGGCAAACAAGGGTGCCCTTCGATGCACATGACCAGCACCGAGTGAGACGGGGAACAGGTCACGCTCGGCACCAACCACCGAGTGGCCGGCGAGAGCACCGTGGTCCAACGTGACTGTCCTGGAATTCAGGACCAGGCTCAACTTGAGATTGTCTATGCCTAATCGGGGTGGTCACGAGAATGGCACACAGGAGCACACGATGGAACTAGTCTTCTTGGGGGTCATCGCCTTGGTCGTTATGGCCACATTGTGGAAGTACCTGCGAAGGTGGAGACAGCGCCGCCGCTGGTCGTCGCACGCCGGATTGAGGCGGTCCATCCGGTACTTGTCGGATCTTCACTAGGAGATGGGATGATTCTGAGGTGACCCATGCGCATGATTCATAGTTCTTACATGATGAGCTCAACCTCTCGTACCCCGCGACGGTGGGATGTCCTCCCCCTACTCCTAGCATTCTGCTGGGTCCTGCTGCAAAAAGGGTGTGTGCTAACCCCCGATATTTCTCCCGCTCAGACACCTGCTGATTCGCAGGCAAGTGTTGCCTCGCCGGCACCCGCCTTGGCTGGAGAAGAACAACTTGGTGGACATCAATTACCTCGTGGCGGCACCAGGTCTGGGGATGCGGGCCGTCCGTCACTGAGGCAGGCAAGCGAGCTGTTACGGGAAGCCGCAACCATGATTGACAACAACGATCGGACTGCCATCCGGCTCATACTCCAATCGATTGCCATTCTCAAACGGGAGGTCATGGAGGAGGCGCCTCTGTTTCAGTACGATCGCGTGTCCATCCAGAAGGTTCCGCATCCGCAGCCATTTATCGACACAGGAGGCGAGAGGGCTTATCCCGGGCCTTCTTGGCCCTGCCAGGCTACCCGAAACTTCCACAAACTCAATGAGAGCGGCGCGTCCTTAGACCCTTAACATTCCTGCGGTAAGACGGAAAGGACAGCGTGCGCTGGACTGCACCGATGAAAACCAATAATGGACATGGGTCCTCAGCAAGACTGCCTACATATCCAGAATGCCGTGGCTGTGGGGAGATCGTCGATCTCCAACACGACGATGTGTTGATGGAAAAGCTGATCACCGATTCGACAGCTGAACGGGGTGTGAATGTTTGGCATAAAGATTGTTACGACTTATTCCTCAATGAAGGAGGGGAGTGTTGAGTTGCGACGCGTTTCATGACCCGTATCAACAACAATGGGGAATGCAATAGGGGGTTGTTCATGGGATGTTCATACATTGTCGTCTGGCTTACTCAAGCAGGTCTCGGCCACCAGGAGAATGGCGGCGTGGTTGCTGGGGAGCTGGTTCTTACGGGATGCGATTTCTGGCCTCCGGCTCTGCAGACTCAGGTCGAAGAACTCCGCACAGAGCTGCATGACGTCCTGGTCGAGAAACTCAACATCGAGAAAGAGAACGCCGATTTGCGCGAACGTCAGGCCTCGATGCAGCAGACGATGGATGAAAAGGACCGAGACTACAAGGTGTTACTGAATCGCGTCGCAACCTTGGCCACCCAGGAAGGACAGCCGACGAGCTGGACGCAGCCATCGCCTCTTCCCGCCACCATGAAGCCCTTGACAGTCCAGGGGCTCCTATTCGCTCCTACGGGTGCCACACCCTCCGATGAAGGGGCCACGCATCGCACGAGTCCAACGGCTGTTGCAGCGCCAGGGGCGTCCCATTCGTATCGATGCGCTCTATGGAAAGGAAACCGCTGCCGCCGTGCGTTGGTTTCAGCGCTACCGGGGGTTCGATGCGGACGGCGTGGCAGGTCCGATCACCGAGCGTGCCATTCGCCCCAACGCCGGTGCACCGAAGTTTGTCAGACACCTTTCCCTGCGATATCCATCTCTGAATGGAAGTGATGTCATGCCTGTCCAGAAAGCCTTGCGCCGTTCAGGCCACCGTCTCACTGTGGATGGACACTATGGTCCTGCAAGGGACATGGCCGTCGCCCGCTTCCAAGAGCTACGCGATCTTGACCCGCATGGGATGATCGGATCCACAGACGTGGAAGGTGCTCACGGCTCAGGAGTGACGGCACTAATCTCCCCTTCTTGGTTGTAATTTGTTCGCCTCGCCGATACAGTTCAGCCACTAAGACTAACCCGCGTAACCTCCCGCATGCTCGAGCAATCACCTTGGTGGCAGTCCGCCGTCGTGTATCAGATCTACCCTTTGAGTTTTCAGGACTCCAACGGCGACGGTATCGGGGACATCCCAAGAATGACTTCTCGAGTCGATTATGTGAATGATCGCACACCGAGCTCATTAGGGATTGATGCCATCTGGCTCTCCCCGATCTATCCCTCTCCGATGGTGGACTTCGGGTACGACGTGGCCGACTACTGCGCTATCGATCCCCGCTTTGGCACGCTGGCCGACTTTGATCGACTCGTACAGGAAGCCGGACAGCGGGGCATCCGCATTATTATGGACCTCGGACCAACATCCATGGTTTCAGAATGTCCGATCGTCTCGAACGTCGCCTGAACGTGATTGGTACCATTGGGCGGACGGCAAAAGCTTGGGGCGCCGACCAAGCAATTGGAATGCACGTTTCGGCGGCTCTTCCTGGACCTGGGATCACCCGTCTCACCAATACTACCTGCACTCGTTCCTTTCGAGTCAGCCGGATCTGAACTGGCACCATCCAGGGTTTCGATCCAAGATGTTTGAGGCAGTCCAATGCTGGATCGATCGCGGCGTTCAGGCTCGATGCCATCAATTGGATCGGAAAAGAGGTCCGATGGTCAAATATTCCACGACGATTCGGGTGGCACGGTTATACCAGGCAACAGCACCTATATGATCGCGATCAGCCCTTGGCGCATCAGGTCATGCGGGATCTTCGTAGGACTGACTCCCTCTATCCCGACATGGTGCTGATCGGGGAAGCCTCAGCGGATACTCCCGGCGGCCCGGCTTCGTTCTACGGTACCGATTCAGATGAACTGCACATGGTCTTCGATTTTCGGCTGCTGAAGTCCCCCTGGCGAGCGGATCGCTTCCGGGAACTCATGACGGACGGCGATCGAGCTGTGCCGCCCGGTGACTGGCCTTCAATTGTGTTCAGCTACCATGACCAATCCCGCCACATCGATCGCTATGGTGTCGGCGGTGACGCCGATCGCAGGGCCCGTGCGGCAGCTCTGCTGCTCTTCACGATGCGTGGGACTCCCTTTCTCTATTATGGGGAGGAAATTGGGATGCGCAACGGCCAGCTGCGCTATCGTGACTTGCGCGATCCGTACGCGAAACGGTTCTGGCCTTTTCGGTTGGTCGAAATCCAGCCAGGACGCCCATGCAGTGGGATGGGGCGCCGCAGGCTGGTTTCACGACCGGCTTGCCGTGGCTGCCGGTTTCCCAGACTGTTCCCACGGTCAATGTCCAACAGGCTTCCGGTGATCCGTCGTCGCTCTTTCAGCTGTACCGCCGGCTCATCCGGTTGCGGAAATCGATGCCCGCCCTTTTGCACGGCGCCTATGTACCGTGCGAATGCGATCATCAAGATGTCGTTGTGTTTCTGAGACGAGATGAGCGAGAGGACGGATCAGGCCACCAGGTATTAACCGCCGTGAACTTTTCAGGGCACCAAACGGTCTGTTCCGTACCCGCTGTCCGAAGCGAGGGGACCATCCTGCTCTCGCCTTACGCCCGGCAGAACCAACAGATCTCTTGGCACAGGGGAAGACTCGACCTCCAACCGGACGAGGCCGTGGTCGTGGAGCTGAAGCCGGAACCGGTCCATCTGCTTCCGAATGGTTGAATTGATCAGGTGTTCAAGATCTCGAGGTTCGAACCACAAGACCCGATGAGTCACTGTATCCTCGATCGATTCACTGATCGAACGGTGGCTGACAGTCTCTGAGGCATTCAGACGCATATGAGTCGTCACAGAAAGATTGGTGTCTCCAAACCCAGGACCAACAGTTGCCTCAAACGTGAGAATGGTGCCGGTGATGGTGATGTCTGCGCCTCCGTCAGGCTGGAGGATTCCTGGTCTGACGATCCATGCCTTCCACCCAAAAGAGCGTTTGAGGTGGTCGACCACCACCTCAGCGATCATATCCCCCAGGGAATCTCCGACAACCGTCCACGTGGTAGAGGTTCCCATCCAATCTCGCCGCATCCCGATCCCACGAGTATCGGTACGCCGATCTTCGAACGGGACGACCGCCACCCTGAGCCGCTCCGCTTCCGGAACCGTCCTCTTAAGCATTGGTGGTGAGTTGCGAATCTCTAATGCCACGAAATCCCTCGACGGTGCGCAACCCTGTAATTCAAAGAGGGAGAAGACACACATGCCGAACCATGCCAGGACAACCGCGAGCGATGCTCCTCTGAGACGTCGTAAACCCATCATCGTGGCCAGGCCAGTCTCGTTCATTCGGCGAACTCCAAGTCGGTCAGATGAAACGACACAAGGAACAAAACCACATATTGGCTATAAAACCGAGTCGCCTCGTACCAGGGACTCGAACTGACCATTCCGCCGGTCGCCCGCTCAAACACGTTGAGAGAAAAGCGCACGATCCCTTTTTCCGCCACACTTTTGTAGAGGGCAATCTCCGGGATTGGAAAGGGCAGGAAAATGCTTTGAAGAGGTGGAAGACCAAAGAATTGAACTGCCTGCTCCGTCCCCAAGGTCTGCAGGAGAACCTTGATGCGGTAGGTGGCCTCCTCGCCTCCCATCGCGAGACGGAATCCTTGCCGTGCCAGATGCACGGAAACCACCTGGCGGGCATATTCCTGATCAGGCGTGAAGGTATTATCACGGGCTAATCCAACTGCTTCCACCAGAATGGTGGCGCCGGCGGGCAACGGCAGACTGACAGGTTCCAAACCTCGCTCCAAGGCCTGAGAGAGGAGCAGCTGTGTAAAAGCAGTCCGTGATGGTTTCTCGAGATCTCGTACGCCCATGCAGCCGGAGAGGAGAAGGAGAAGCCCAACCCAGAGAACTCCGGGTAAGATGGGACGCACTTCCGCTGCACGGCGCCACCAAACGGCCCTGACGATCCGGTCATGCATCCATCTCCCGATGCTTGCCACAAGAGAATATCCTCGCGTCACGATCTCAGCGCCGTTCAGCATGTGGCTCGGTTGATCCTCAATTGAACCTCGTCCTCCGAAGCGACTGGACTCGCTTAAAGGTGCGCCATGTCATCCCGTTCTTCGTTGACTTTGGCTTTCCGCCACCGACGCTCCATGATGTCTCGCGCGATGTTCCGAGCCCCCAAACCCACTGCGATTGCCAGCGCCAGCACGACGCCTCCGAAGATAATTGAGAACGCCGCAATCACGATCTCCTTGGCGATGCCTAACTGCGTCAACACCGTTGCTGCAGTGAAGAGCAGCACGCCCCATCGGACCAACCCCGCGATCAGTCGAGCCTCTTGAATCTGCGCATTGACCGTCGCGATCAACGTCGCTTCTCCAAAAAAGTTTGCGAGCAGAACACCGACGAGGATCAACAGACCAGCTGCCAGCATACTCGGCAAGTAGCCCAACAAGTGGCCCATGAGGGTGGCGGTCGCCGGAAGATTGAGTGCGTCCACTCCCATGAACACGGAAATAACAAACACGATCCAAAATGCCACCCGGGCCATCACGTGCGACAGCGGCCGTTTGAGTCCCGCCTTGCTGAGCGCCACCTGCAACCCCCACCGTTCGCTGAGTACATCGACGCGCCCTGCTCGCAGTACGCGCTGAAGAATCACTTTGATGATCAGTCCGACGAGAATGCCGAGCAGGAGAAAACTCACCAGGGCCAATAGCTTCGGAAGGAAGAGGGCCATCCCCTTCATCATGTCATGAAACGCTTCCATCATCGCGTTGCCCCAAAGGTCACTCATCGCTCCACCTCCATCGCTGAACCAAGTACGGTTTCATCGCCTCATACTCAAGGGCCAACCGCTCGAGTTCCTCCTCCACCCGTGCCACTGGCTGTGTGCGTGTCGCCAGCATCAGCGATGCGGTGTGGCCGAGATACAGCGGTGTCAATGACTTGAGCACATGCTCGCGATACAACAGGCGGTCGTGGTAGGCCAGGGCCAAGTCATACACAATTTGTACCCAGAGCTGAGCCGGGAACTGAAACCGGTCTGTGTCATCCACGCCCAATTCCAGGACTTGCTGAAAGGTCTCCGGAGCTAGCACGATCTGCCAGATCGGCACCAAATCGCGCAGGCCCTGCTGAAATCCCTGGATCATGCGTTCAACATGCAGCGTTCCGACGAAGTCGCCCAACCGTGCCTGATCTCCGATCGCCGACACCGCCGTCGATGCCGTCACCGGTTCCCAGACATGTTGATACCGCTCCATCAGGTGAAAGACGCAGCCGATGGCCTGCGTGATGATCGTCGCAAGGTCTCCCATAGGCTTGGCCTGCTGCACACGGGGTCCGAGCATCGCCTGACAAATCTTGGCTTGCTCGGCTGCCGCCAGCGTCATCACCCATCCATCGATCCCATACGTCTGAATGTCGTCTTCCCACGGTTGCGACAGCACGGACGACCGGATAAAGGGCACGGAGAACGCGTAGGCTCCGCCCTGATGATAGGCCAGACGCTTTCCGTAGAGCGCCCTCGTGAGTGGCGCCAACAAGGTGCTTGTCAGGGTACCTTCATAGCGATTGCGATTGAATTGAGGCAGAACGCAATCTGCGTCTTTTGTGAAAATCGGTGCCGTCAGCAATTCGGCCCAATGGGGATCGGCGGATTTCAGGTTGCCGTCGACGATCAGACAGGCTTTCGAGGCCAGGCGATCCGCCACCATCGCCAGGATTCGCACCGCGGCGTCCCGACCCGGTACACCGGACTCAGACAGGACCTGAATCGACGTGCCCACGACCGAATGCTGGATCGTCCAGAGCCTGGGCCCGCTTCCGACGGCTTGCTGAATCAGGTCCGCTGTGCCGTCATGCGACCCTGCGTCGCAATTGACCATCAACACCCGCTGCTGCGGGGCATATCGTTTGAACCCGTCAAGCAGGGTTCGAGCCACACCCGGTGCCGTCGTCCCATCGTTAAACGTGAGCAGGCCCACCACAATATCAGCCGATTCTGCCGTCTTGAGCAGCGCACGGACCGGCTCAGGCAAGACCGGGTCGGTCAGGACTCGTTCGTTCGTGGTTGGTTGATCCATGCGGTTACTCGGGGCACAGCAGCTTCACCATCGTGAGGTAGTCCCCCAGGTGCCGGGTAGTGAGAAAGTTTCGCCGGACATGCTCCTTCCCCAGCGCCCCCATCCTCGTCATCACTCCGGGATTGCTTAGGAGATAGCGGATGCGAAAGGCGGCGCCTTCCACGGAATGGACGATGAAACCGGTCGCTCCGTCCACGATTTGTGCGGAGACACCGCCGGTGGTTCCGCCGATGACGGGCTTGCCTTTCCACATGGATTCGGAAACCGCCACACCGAACCCCTCCTTGAGGGCCCTTTGGACCACAATCGTGGCACCCCGCTGGAGTGCGTTGATTTCCCGATCAGCCTCGGGCGGCAACTGCAGAACATGAATGTCGGGATCATTCTCCGCCGCCTGCTGTACTTCAGCCAGCACGGCCTCCCCTTCTGAGTCATGGAGCACGCCGCTGCCGGCCAAAATAAGCTGGCAGGGATGGTGCTTTTTGGCCATCCGGTACGCACGAATTGTACCGATCTGGTCCTTGAACCGGTCGAACCGCGCCACCTGCAGGAGAATCGGTTTCCCTCGGGCGATTCCGAATCGATCGAGCACCTGCAGAATCTCCCCCCGTGAGAGTTCACGGTTCTTTTCCGTCAACGGATCGATCGAGGGATAGAGCAAGAACTTCGGGATCGGGAGTCGCTGAGCAAATCCCGGCAGCGAAAAGACGGCTGCATCGTACTTCAGCACGTGCCGACGAAAGAGACTCCACACGGGTCGATACGGCTGACCGGCATCGAGGTGGCAGCGCCAGACCCACGTGCCTCCTTTCCGATGGTCGACGAGTGCCGCAGGCTGCGGATCGTGGACAAAAATGAGATCGGCGTCGAGATTCAAGGCCTTGGCATTCCTGGCATTGACATCAAGGTAGATCTGGTACATCTCCTCGGTAATGGTTTCCTCACGTCCTTGCAAGCCGTCGGTGATCCGACGCGTCACATCATTGAACTCCTGCGTGCCGGCAATGACCTCCCAAGATGCCTCGATGCCCATTGTCTTCATAATGGGGACGATCCTCCGCAAGATTTCAGCCATCCCGCCGCCGTAACGGACAGAACTGATATGGAGAAACCGCTTGTCCCGTACCAGATCACTCAATCGATAGAGGAAGTCGATGGTGCCCTTCGGTGCCACTTCGCGATATTGCTCTAATTCTCTGATCATCTGCCGTGCTTCCTCCGTCAGACCGACAACGGTATTCAATGAAATTGGCAATGGGTTGTTGTAAACCTGTCGAGACACGAACGCCGGTTTCCACATGCCCCGACTGATACGCAGGGGCTTACCGTAACAGACACTCACCCGCCCGGTTGACCTGAACGCCTGTTACAGCGCCGTCAGTTCAATCCCATAAGGCTCCACCCCCACATGCTCTGGCGTGAGGCGAAGCCAGTAATAGCCGTAGGGGGCCAGCGTCAGGGCATAGGGACGATCTGTTATCTCAGGGAATTGTGCCTCTCCCAACAGTTCGACCGGCATCGAGCCGGCGAATTCTTTCAACCCCAACTCTACCGATTGCGCGGACCCGGCGAGATTATGCACGAGGAGCAGCACAATACCCTCGTACCGTCTCAAATAGGCCAACACCTTGTCGTTCGCCGGGTGCAGAAATGTCATCGTCCCTCGTCCAAAAGCGGGATACCGCCGGCGTGCGGCGATCATTCTCTTCATCCAATGCAACAGCGAATGGGGAATGTCTTTCTGGCATTCCACATTGAGCGATTGGTAGCCGTAGGTCGAATCCGCCACCAACGGCAAATACAGACGGGCAGGATCGCAAGTCGAGAAGCCCGCATTTCGATCCATTGTCCACTGCATGGGCGTTCTCACCCCGTCCCGATCCTTCAGTTGGATGTTGTCTCCCATGCCGATTTCGTCCCCATAGTAAATAATCGGGCTGCCGGGCATCGTGAAGACCAGACTATTGAGCAGCTCGATCTTGCGCCGATCGTTCTCCAAAAGCGGTGCGAGCCGCCGCGCAATGCCGATATTCCGCCTCATCTTTGGATCGCGACCATATGTGTAATACATGTAGTCCCGCTCTTCGCCGGAACACATCTCAAGCGTGAGCTCGTCGTGATTACGAAGGAAGAGGCACCATTGGCAATTCGGTGGGATCTCCGGCGTATGGGTAAACATGTCGACGATCGGATCGCGCGTCTCACTCCGTACGCCCATGTAGAGTCGTGGCATGAGCGGAAAGTGAAAGGCCATATGAAATTCATCGCCGTTTCCAAAATAGGGTCGCACATCGGACGGCCATTGATTCGCCTCGGCCAGTAGAATGCGCCCGTGATACGTCTTGTCGATGTGCCGCCGAATGTCCTTCAAATACTCGTGCGTCTCAGGCAGATTTTCACAGATCGTTCCCTCACGCTCAAAAAGGTACGGAACCGCATCACAGCGAAAACCGTCCAGTCCCTGCTCAAGCCAAAACGCCATCGTGTCAAGCATGGCTTGCCGGACTTCCGGGTTGTCATAATTCAAATCCGGTTGATGGCTGAAAAACCGGTGCCAGTAGAACGCATTGGCCTCCGAATCCCATGTCCAATTGGATTTTTCCGTATCGATAAAGATGATTCGGGCTTTGCCGTACTTGCGATCGTTGTCGCTCCAGACATAGAAGTGGCGTTTGAGCGATTGCGGCGACTGCCGTGCTTCCTGAAACCACGGATGCTGGTCGGAGGTGTGATTTAACACCAAATCGACGATCACGCGCATCCCCCGTCGGTGCGCTTCGTCTAGAAAACGGCGCACGTCTTCCGTTGTGCCGTATTGCTCCGCCACACTGCGAAAGTCAGCCACATCGTACCCATCGTCCCGCAACGGCGAGGGATAGAATGGGAGCAGCCAGAGGCAATCCACGCCGAGCCACTGGAGGTAGTCTAATTTCCCGATCAAGCCTTGGAAATCGCCTATTCCGTCCCCATTCCCGTCGGCAAAGGCCTTCACGTGGATCTCGTAAAATACCGCGTCTTTGTACCAGAGAGGATCGGGGCTCAACATGTTCTGATCACCTACACCTTTTCTACTGAGGCTGATTTCGCCAACTGTTCATCGCACATGGTCAGCACGTTCGACCGCAGTCGTTCCAGACTACCGAGATAGGGGTTCAACGCTTTCAATCGATCGGCCAGATCGGGCAGATTCAGGCTGCCTCTGAACCAGGCGGAAAAATCGTTCTCTTTGCGCTGCAACCGTAAGTGCGCTTCAAACACATGAAAATAAATGGCGCTGGAGTCGACGTCCTCAATAGCATTGCGGAACTCACGAAGCGTCTGAACTCCTATGCCGGTGGGTACCTCCAAGATACGCGATCGGTTGAAGTAGAACGGTGTTCCGAACGTTGCACGCGGGACCGTCCTCATACCGGACAAATGGTCGTCGATCAGCGAAATCAATTCTTCTCGAAGCGCCTCCAAACTCTGAAAATCGAAGGGGTCCACCACGGACAGTCGTTCGGCGAGCACATGATCCTGGAGCTGCTGGGCTACCCATTGAGCGAAGTCGTTCGGGTAGGTGCGCTCGATGAACCGGCTCCGAAGAAAATAGCTGTGTGTATGGTAATAGACCGAGTCGAGCGGGACCTCCTCCAGCAATTCGGCCAACTGGCGTTCGTCCGCTGCTTGCTTCCCAAGGATCTCTTGGATCTCGCTGCATCCGATGAATCGGAATGTCGTATCTGCATCCGTCGTTGGCACGATTCCCCCTTCGCTATTCAATAACATAACTAGACCGACACAGTCCGCGCTGAACTCAACGCTCGATCCAGATTGTACGCAGCACTGATCAGCCCGATATGGGCGAACGCCTGAGGGAAGTTCCCCAGCTGTTCCCCCGTGACCGACAACTCTTCCGCATAAAGCCCCACATGGTTGGCATAACTCAACATCTTTTCAAACAAGAGACGGGCCTCTTCCAACTGGCCGGCTCTGGTCAACGCCTCGACCATCCAGAACGAACAGAGCGTGAAGGTCCCTTCCTGACCTGGAAGACCATCCGGAGCCGCCTTTTCTGGAAGATACCGAAAGACCAGCGTATCAGATGCCAGGTTGGCCCGAAGACGTTCCAGCGTCGTTTGCATACGCGGGTCTGTCGGCGACAGGAAGAACACCAAGGGAAACACCAGCGCACTCGCATCCAAGGCCGAGCCGCCGTATTCCTGAACAAACGAGTTGAGCTCATGATTCCATCCGCGGCGCATCACATCCAGGTAGATCCGGTCGCGCATGTCCATCCACTTGGCCCGATCCGCCGGGAACCCCCGCTTGTCCGCCAAGCGAATGCCACGATCCAAGGCAACCCAGCACATGACCTTCGAGTACACAAACTGCCGCGCTCCACCACGCACCTCCCACACCCCTTCATCCGGTTGATCCCAGTTGTCGCAGACATACGTCACCAACCGGGAAAGGCTGATCCACATGTCATAACTGATCGGCGATCCGTGCTTGTTATACAGATACGCCGCATCCATCAACGCTCCGTACATATCCAGCTGCCGTTGATGGGCCGCACCATTCCCGATACGGACAGGTGTTGACTCTTGATATCCTTTCCAATCGAGGAAAACTTCTTCAGGTCCGATTCGACGTCCGTCGATTCCATACAGCACTTGCAGCGAACCGTCCACGTTTAAGTCGTGACAGCGGGCATCCAGCCATTGCATGAATCGGCCCGCTTCCTTTGAAAACCCAAGGCGCATCAGCGCATAGAGCGTAAAGGCGGCGTCTCGAATCCACGTATACCGATAATCCCAATTTCTGACTCCGCCTATGGCCTCCGGCAGACTCGTAGTCGGTGCCGCCACGATCGCACCGCTCGGTGCATACGTGAGCAACTTGAGAGTGAGCGCGGACCGATGCACCATCTCTCGCCATCGCCCGACGTAGGAACACTGTCCGATCCACTTCCGCCAAAACACGATCGTGTCATGAAAAGCCGCCTCCGCCGTTTGCGGGGCATCCAAAATACTCTCCGCATCGGCGGACTCCAGATACTCCAGAAAAAACGAGACCTGCTGGCCCGCAGCTAACGTAAATTCCACCTCAGCGGCCCCGTCGGAAATCGTGATCGGAATAGGGCTCACCAACCCGAGGGTCATCGATATCGATCGAAATATCGCGCCGGTCTGACGCAGCGTCACCGCATGGGCGTCTCGCCCGAAGTTGAACGCCGGACGGCATTCCAGTCGAAAGCGGATTCTGCCTCGCACCACCGACAACATGCGAACAATCTGATGCCGTTTCGGACAGATTCCCGGATCATCGCATTCGATCGGCATGAAATCCGTCAACTCGGCAACGCCGTCGTGGTGCAGAAAGCGGGTCAGCAGCACGTTGGTCTCAGGCAAGTAGAGCTGCTGCCGCTTCCCTGCGTCTAAGGGTGCGATGCGGAACCATCCCCCGCGCTGATCATCCAGCAACGCGCCGAACATACTGGGCGAATCGAAATGCGGGAAACAGCACCAATCGATCGAACCATCCTTCCCCACCAAGGCCACGGTGTGGAGGTCTCCGATGACTCCGTAGTCTCCGATCGGTTTATACGCCATCACATTTCCTTCTCACCCGACCTGCTCCTGGGTGAGACTTCGAATCCCTTCAAGCGGAATCATCAACCAATCCGGCCGATTCCTCATCTCGTAACGCAACTCGTACAGCGCCTTGTCGAGCTCATAGACCTGAATCACACGAACGGCCGCTTCCCATGTAGCTGGCAAAAACACCGCCTGCCCGGGCTTCGCCACCGATCGATAGCCGTCGAGGAATGCCGCACGAGCTGCGCCTTCCCATTCCTTCACCAGCCCAAAATCCGTTGAAGAGGCCGCCCCCCGTTGTGTGAGCGCAGCATGGGCCGCATAGTTGAAGGACCGCAGCATGCCTCCCACATCTTTCAAGGGACAGACTTTGTCGCGTCGCGCCTCAAGAGATCTCGCCGGCTCTCCTTCGAAATCAATGACGACAAACCCGTCGGTCGTCTTGAGGACCTGGCCGAGGTGATAGTCCCCATGGTGACGAATCTTTTTCACCGTGTCTTGTGTGAGGAGACACAGATCATCGAATCGTCCGCGACAGCCCGTTTCCAGCCGGACCACGTCGACCTCCGTCAATCTCAAGGCTGATTGTCGCCCCGGCTGAAGTGCCCGGAGATCCTGACAGACCTCCGCGAGATGCTTCAGCATCTCGTTCTTCCAGTGCTCGATATCACGAGCGCTGATCAATTCTGGGCCGAACGCCTCTGGCTCTTGACGCGACGCCAGTGCCTCATGAAGCCCACCTGTAATCTCACCAAGCCGTCGAATCTGCTTCAAATACGATCCGGACATTGTCGTTATTGCCCGTGAGAGTTCCTCTCCGGGCCCCGTCGCCGCCTTGCCGCCTTCATCCAAGAGCGTCGCAAGATGGGCCAGCGTGTAGGTCCATCCGTCGCCGATATTCGGAACAAAGCGCTGGATGACGGCAACCGTGGCGGGTTGCACGCGCGCTTCTCCCTCCCCGTCTTCATACGTTAAGAGGCCCCACAGCGCCGGAACGTCTTGGCAGGTGGTCTGCGCTGTCAGGAACTCCAGCATCTCGCTATCGGGATTGACCCCCACATCCTGTTTCCGAATCAATTTCAAGATCACCCGTCGGTCCAAAATGACCGAGGTGTTGCTCTGCTCCGCGGACAATACTTTGACCTCCCGCACCTCTTGAGCAAGTTCCTCAAGGCGCTGCGGCAACGCCCTGCCCACCAGGCATCCGGACTGTGCCGCCGATGCCCGTCCGCGCGCCACACTTTCATAGAGCGTGATCCACACGTGCGCATCACCTGTTGCATCGCATAGCCACTCCTGGCCGGAAGATTCAGGCATCTCGACGAGGGCCGTGGCATCATCCAATCCACTCTTCGGTTTGACGGCCAACGGCATGACGTACCGTTCTTTCACCCCACCGCGGTATTCCACAAGTAAGAATGCCAGCAACCAGGGAGCTCCACCGTCGGAAAAGCCAACGGCGTCTGAAACACGCACATCGGCCAACGATTTCCCCTTACCACCGAACCACCGCTGCCGCTGGAGAAATTCGATGAGGGCGCGCCGGCCCTCTCCCTTCAACGCCGCAATCGCGCGGTCGATCCATGCCTGTTGCTCGCCCTTCGCCATGGCGGAGTCCTCACGAGAAAAAGTCAACGTCCTGCTCACGATGCGTCCAACGCCGCACGACGAAAATCACGGCAGGCTCAACCTTCGGATCGAGCCGCACAATATAACTATCGCCCGTCATGAGATCCCGCCGATCAGTGATCACGTTGTGCAATTGATAGCTGTCTTCCGGTTTTAAGCCGAGGGCGGCAAGTGGAATCCTGAGATGCGCTTCCTGATATTGGAATGGGCTCAGATTGACCGCCACGAGCACAGAATTCAGCTTGTCAGCCGTACTTTTTCCGTAGAACAGCACTTGATCGTTATCGGACTCGTAAAATTCCAGATTGTCCAGTTCATGTAGCGCGGGGTTTTCCCGTCGAATGCGATTGATCGTCGTCACGTAGTCGATAATATGGCCAGGCCGGTCCCAATCCCAGACTTTGAATTCATACTTTTCCGAATCGAGATACTCTTCTTTGCCCAGCAAGGCCCGGTTTTCGCACAGCTCGTACCCACTGTAGATTCCATACGATGGAGACAGAGTCGCTGCCAGGACCAGCCGAAACATGAAGGCGGGCCGACCTCCTTGCTGAAGAACCTCCGGAAGGATGTCCGGTGTATTGGTAAAAAAGTTTGGGCGAAAATACTCCTTCATCTCGCTCGTCGACAATTCCACCATGTAGTCAGTCAATTCCTGCTTGAAGTTCCGCCAGGTGAAATAGGTATAGGATTGGGTGTAGCCCGCCTTGGCCAGCATTTTCATCATCTTCGGCTTCGTGAACGCTTCGGAAAGAAAGATGGCGTCCGGGTAGCGATCCTGCACTTCACGGATCAGCCATTCCCAAAAGGCCACCGGCTTCGTATGTGGATTGTCGACCCGGAAAATCTTCACCCCGTGCTCAGCCCAGAAGAGAATCACGCGCTTCATCTCGTTCCAGAGCCCAAACCAGTCTTTGCAGTAAAAGTCGACGTTGTAGATATCCTGGTACTTCTTAGGGGGATTCTCCGCATACTTGATCGTCCCGTCCGGACGATGGGCGAACCATTCCGGATGGTCTTTGACGTAGGGGTGGTCCGGCGAGCAATTGATGGCAAAGTCCATGGCCAGTTCCATTCCGTGAGCGCGCACGGCTCGCTCAAATCGATCGAAATCTTCGATCGTGCCGAGGCTCGGCTCAACCGCATCGTGGCCGCCCAGTTCGTTTCCGATCGCATACGGACTCCCGGGATCGGTCGGAGCCGGAGTCAGGGAGTTGTTCTTTCCCTTGCGGTTCGTGCGGCCGATGGGGTGGATCGGCGTGAGATACAGTACGTCGAATCCCATGGCTTTGATCGCCGGCAATCGCTGTTCACACTCCTGGAACGTCGAGCCTTTGCCTGGAATTGTTCCCTGTGAACGGGGGAAGATTTCGTACCAGGCTCCATGCCGTGCACGGACGCGATCGACCACCACCTTCAGCTCCCGATCATACAAGGTCCAAGCCATGCGTTCCTGATGACGTTCGACCAGTTGAGAAAGTTCCTCGTTGAGAGCGACTGCGAGTTGGGTCTCCTGTGTCCCCGACGACCCCCATTGTTTGAGGAATCCTTCCAATCGAGCCTTGTCCGGTTCGACCGCGCGTTTCGTCGCACGCTCGACCAGCGTTCGTCCTTCCAACAGCTCGCTCTCGATGCGTTCACCCGCCTGAGATTTCTTGGTCGCCTCCTGGCGCCACGATTCAAACGTGTTGGTGAACGCCCCGATGGTGTAGAGATAGCGGGTGTTCTCCCGGAGGTCGAAGTGGCCGGACCATCGATCGTTATCGACGTGTGCCATCGCCGCCTCGTGCCATGTCGTCTCTTTGATCGTCCGATACCGGAGCACCGCGGTCAAGACGTCATGCCCCTCCTTAAAAATGTCGGCGGACACCACAAGCCGATCTCCGACTTCACGCTTGATCGGATACCGTCCATCGTCGACCTCTGGTTGCACGGCTTCGATGATGATTGGCGACCAACGTTCAGGTTTTGATTTTGTCTTGGACCCCACGTATGTTCCCCCCCTGCAATCAGCTCAGAATGAGATGTGCACGGCCCCGCTTCTCGAAGGCAGGCCGTGGAATACACTGCAGCCGTCCCTCCAACTATCTCAGATACCTACCGGTCATCTTGACACAGCTGGCAATTCGATCAACCCATCCGTTCCATCAATGCGATCGGACAATCCCTCAGGATCTCCGCAGCGGCGATAGTCTGGCGACCATCGTCCGACGTTGTCGCCGATTGACTTCCGGTTAGGACATTCTGATACGGAGAGTCGTCTTTCCACGACGGCATCGTCACTCTGGTGTCACCCCATATCCGTTCCCCGACCGGAAGCTCGGTTGGATCCTCGATCACCCCTGTTAATAGACGCGGAACCACGACGACCACGGCCTGGTCCCCCTGGATGCGTGCGAACGCGAAGAGATGTTCCT
>JAOUGT010000209.1 GCA_029865485.1 Nitrospira sp. | reverse complement strand
ATCGAAGGCCATACCGATTCGGATGGGTCGAACGAGTATAACCAATCCCTCTCTGAGTCGCGTGCTCAGTCGGTACGACAGATTCTTCTCGACGGCGGGATTCCGTCGGAACGGATAGAAATCAAAGGATACGGGGAAAGCAAGCCGATCGCGGATAACGACACGTCCGCCGGTAAAGCCCAAAATCGTCGGGTTGAGATCGTGCTGTTGCCGACCAAACAGTGATGTCTCCATGCCAGGAACGTGGGGCAAAGGGGGCTGGAATGTGGCACAGTCTGCATCGGCCTTGTGACGGATAGGGATCAAGTGGCCTGAGGAACATATCTCGGCCCGAGCGTGAATCGATCGGTTAGGCAATTGGGTCACCCCCAGATCGACAGAGTCGCCGGTCTGGGGGCGATCCGAGAGCGTTGTACTTGGTGTATGGAGCATGAGCTCCATTGCTGAATCAGAGGCTGTCGACCAGTCTCTTGCACGCCTGATCGCAACTCATGACGAAAGATAAGAAGCGGAGAGAGGAGAGCATGGGAAACCAACCTTGTAAGGGGCGAGTGATCCGACATTCGCTCTGGCAAATACATTTATCTTTCCTCCTTGGACAGGGGCGTCTCTGTGCGTGATGGTGGGTTTCCCACTGCCCGGACGCTGACAGGAATACACATCGTTGGGACCGTTTGACACCCGAAGTTCCGCCACTATTTCCTGATTACTAGACGGTACGTATGTTGTCGTGCGCAGGCACCGAATCATGGAATGCTGCGCGCATGCCGCGTTTCTCCACAAGACACGATTCTACCCGGTCCCAAGAGGTGACACGCGGGTCGATGGATCCATGGTCCGGCATGAAGGCCGGATTGCAACGATTCAGGACGTGCCCCTTCGTGTCGGTGACCCAACACATCGCTGTCTGGGAGGATTGGCAAAGTAGATGGGATGAATCAACGAGATTTCGATGACCGTGGGGTGGAAAGCCTTGACAGGCTGAGATGTCAAATGCTATAAAGTGACTCATTGGTCACGTATGGAGATATAGTCATAGTCGACCAGTTGGTATGATCTGGAGGTGACTCCCGTGTTGATGTCAGTGATCAGAGCGGGTGGCGATCACCGGGAGAGAAGATCCGGTGACCGTCGAAAGGTAGAAGAGCAGGCAATTGGTGTCTCCGGTTCCAACCTGGTGCTCAGCGAGAGGGGCAAGAGTGACCGAGTCTCCGGGAGCGAAGAGGACCGCCAAGGGGAGGGGAAGCGACATTGGAAGCTCTTAGTTTGGGCCCAGGATGGAACCTGCCATGAGGGGACAACGCCGTGTGTCGGAGCCGCAATGCTGTTTGTCGAAACAACATGGAGGGCTCCCATCGGTTCGGATGTCACGATCGGCCTTGTCTTAGAGGAGAAGGGTATGACGGGACAAGAGCTCATTCAGGGGACGGTCGTGTGGCACTGTTCGCAGGACGACCAATTTAAGAACGAAGCGGGGTTCGGCGTTCTTCTTCAACAGCAGTGGCCGCAATTGCTTGGTCCGGACAGTCTGAGCGGGTCAAAGGAGGGTGCATGAGAACGATGCCTGGGCTCATCACACAGGTCGAACGCCATCAGGGGCGAATCGGTCGTGTATGGCGAAGAATCTCTCAACCCGCCGCCCCACTGTTGCTGAAGCGTAGAGCATCAGCCCAAAGGTCTCTCATGCGATGTGCTCCAGGAATGACAGGCAAGACAAGAATGGGCGAGGTCACTCACAGGAACACTTCATTATTACACAGAAAGCGAGGTGCACAATGACAGACGGACGTTGTGGATTGATGGGAGTAGGGTTGTCATTTTTAGTGGGGTGCGTGGTCGGAGGAACGACAGCGTTGCTCTATGCTCCACAATCGGGGGCCCGAACTCGTCGCCGAATCGTGGATTTCGCCGAGGATCTTGGTGACCGGGCCGGAGATGTGACAGGCCAGGTGACCGAAAAGATCCAAAAAGCGACAGAGCACGCGACCGAGAAGTTCCACCAAACCGTTGAGCGCGGGCGCAACCTGGTCAACACCTAAAGAGAAGCGAGGCTAACTTGCTTGGAAATGAGAATCGTCATCGTCATGGATACAGAGAGCGGGGTGCCGTGACGTGAACCCCATGAAAACTCTGGGTAAAGGTGATCCCAAAGAGTGCCTGCATCCAGTGTAGGCCCACTTCCATGTGGATTGGGCTGGGAGTTGTCCTGTGCCACAGCTTGATCGCAACTCGATGCGATCGGGACGAGAAAGGGGGAAGAACCATGAGATGCCAACGTTGCAAGGGATGCATGATTCGTGATTCGTTCGTCGATCTTCGGGACGATACAGGTCGTTTGATGTTCGAAGGCTGGCGGTGCCTCAACTGCGGAGAGGTCATCGACCCTGTGGTACTCACCCATCGCATGGAGGTTCCGTTGCTTCCTTATCGTGGGCGGACAAGGGATCGCCGGATGTGGGAACGGGTGATACAAGATGGCCAGGAACAGAGCTCCGCTGCGTGATGGAAACGGGAGGTCTCGATCGGGTAGACCTCGTGGAAGATGAGCCCCGTGCTGGACTCTTAACGCTGAGATCATGAACCCTCACCCGTAGTTGACGGGAAGAGATTCCCAGAGCGAGCTGGGAGATCGGAAGTACGACGTGCTGGAAGGAGCGTGGCCAAGTGGAATGGCGACGGAGAGGAGGGAACGAATGACTACCCCATGCACAACAAGATGGAACGTACAGGTCGATGAGCAGGCTGTCATCCCAGACCTCTGGTCGATCGTTTTGGCGGGTGGGGAAGGCACGCGCTTGGCTCCAATGATCAAGCAGTGGCTGGGAGAGGATCGTCCGAAGCAATATTGCACCTTTACCGGCACGAGATCCATGCTGCAACATACGGTCGATCGTGCTGATCAGCTTGCCGCCGCCTCTCGTCGCGTGACGGTTGTGGCAGATGACCAGCGAGCGACTGCATGGAGTCAGTTGGATGGCCGAGGTGGGCTTCTTGTAGGGCAGCCGGCCAACCGCGATACCGCTGCAGGGGTCTTTCTCCCTCTTACTTACGTTCGTGCCGCAGATCCCAGCGCAACAGTGGCGATCTACCCATCCGACCATTTTGTCCACCCCGAGGCGCAATTGATCGACGCGGTGAGGCACGCCGTGCTGGCGAGCGATTTGCTCGAGGATCGGCTGATTCTCATTGGTATTCGGCCAGACTGTGTCGATCTGGATTATGGCTATATTCAACCGGGCCGGTATGTCGGTGGGTATGGAGCCCACTCCCTGTGGGATGTCGGACGGTTTGTTGAAAAGCCGGAACAGCGGCTAGCAAGGACGTTCATGGGTGAAGACATGCTGTGGAATACCATGATTGTCGTGGCCAAGGTCGAAACGCTCTGGCAACTGGGGATGAAAGTGCTGCCGTCGGTGATGCGGCTGCTGGAGACACTCCTGCCTGCCATCGGCACGACCAGGGAAGAGCAGGTGTTACAGAGTATTTATCACAGTATGCCGAGGCGGAATTTTTCCATGGATTTCCTCGAACATGTCAGCCCTAAGATCTTGGCGTTGGAGGTCAAGGACATTCTCTGGAGTGATTGGGGAAGGCCAAAACGCATTGTGCAGAGTCTGGACCGGATCGGTAAGGTCCCGATGTTTCCGGCTGAAGCGGTGGGGGTTGCGTAACAGACGCTGGAAACCAACAATAGAGTCCTCTAGTATCGTGTTGTAAAAGCCGTGGTAGCCACTGAAGGGGGAAAACCATCGCAACGCGTCGAGGAAAAGGAGGAATGAATGAAAGAGCCGGTGAAGAAAGCGTCTTCTTCGTCTCGTATGACCCGATCTCGGAAGGGACCGAAGACAGTATCCGTCATGTTTGAATATTTCGACCCTGTGGCTAAAATCGTGACGTTAGTCGGAGAGTTCAATCACTGGAACACCACAGCACGGCCGATGAAGCGGGATGCTGGCGGGCTCTGGACCGTGAAGCTGAGGCTCGCTTCCGGGAGCTACCAATATAAGTTCGTCATCAACGGGGAGCGATGGGAAGAAGACCCTCTGAATCTGCATCGGATGATGAACGAACATGGCACCTTCAACTCCATCCGAAACGTCGAGGCGAGTAACGATGAGGGCAGCGCACATACGTAGACAGCAAAAAGGTAGGCAGATGAGAAATGCGCATTCAATACGAATCCCGGTTCCGGCCGATGAGCCTCTCTCGCGAGTCGAGCGGCGAAAGGCGAGAACGAACAAACGGCTTTTGGAAGTCGCGCGGCAACTCTTTTCAGAAAAAGGTATTTATTGGGCGAAGGTTGAAGACATTACGGAATTAGCCGATCAGGGCAAGGGCACATTTTATAAGTATTTTGAGTCCAAGGAAGCGCTCATTTGCGCCCTGCTCAAGGAGGGGCTGGATGAACTGACATCCGAGACAGAACAGGCTGTTCGGAACGTGCAGCCTGGACCGAACGCGCTGTCGGCAGCTATTGAAGCCCGGGTGGACTTCTTTCTGAAATGGCCTGAGTATTTGCTCTTTTTTCATCAAGTCAGAGGCATGATGCAGCTTCAGGTCGCTGTGGGGAAGGAACTGCGGGCCATCTATGATGCCCATCTGCGCTGGCTTGCTCAATTGATCAAACCGGCCATGGGTGCCGGCCAGGCCGGCAGCGCGCGAGACATTGCCACTGCGACGGCGGCCTATGTGTCCGGGGTGCTGACCTACCATGTCTTGTTTGAGGGGCATGAGGCCACCAGACGCAGACGTCAATATTTTATTGAGATGCTCGATCAGAGTCTCCAGCCGCTCATAAAAGGAGGCAATAGATCTCGATGATCAAGTGACACCTACGCTGCCGAATCTCTGTTTCACTGAAGGGGGATGCCACGACCTGTTTATGCAACTGGATGAGGGATACACGCCCGATGACCGGTCACCACTCAGAGGAGGGGCACACACGCGAGGAATGACGATGAGCAGAGGGAGGTGGGGGGGTGTTGTACGCGGTGAAGAATCGTACGCATGTGAAAGGCTTGCAAGGATTCAAGCGAGCCGCTGTTGAAACAGTACCATACCCTGTATCAGAGGTACGTAAAGCATTCTTCAGTATGCATCGTTCGAAACGGCCCTGCAAGCTATCCGGATGCAGACACGGAATGCTCGGAGCGCTGCATAACCTTAGTGGCCAGTCCATCCGGCGAGCAGACGAGCAAAGCTCTTGTCGCAGCAATGCGAGTTGGGATGGCGCCGATGAGTGATATGGATAGCGTCCTGACGTATGCGATTCTCCTCGGAATGATGATTATGGCAGGGCAAATACTGTTTCTCTCCTTCGTTCGTATTGCGGCATTGCCCTGATGCCAAGCTGAAGAGTGCCCCGTGAATAGGTGAGGTCATGACAGCGTTCCTCATCTCGGTTGCGGTGAGAAGGAAGAAGAGTCTCATGTCTATGGTTGTGGCATTGTGCGTATGTGGTCTGGGCTTACGGGCTCAATAGAGCAACGTACGTGCCATCGTTCATAAGAGCAATCAACTAGCCCGTCGTCGAGCATCGATTCGTGCGCTCTGGACCTGACTGCAGTGATGCCGTGGCGCGACGGAGAGGTGCATCATGAGAGCGTC
>JAOUGT010000029.1 GCA_029865485.1 Nitrospira sp. | reverse complement strand
GTTGGGGACCAGATCATCATCTTTTGTTATGAGTATTACGGTGATGAAGAAATCAAGAAGCACGTGCCCAAGATCGTGCGCGTAAATGAAAAAAATCGTATTGTGACAGTGAGCTAGCCGGTCCCCGGCTGATGGATACCGGCGTCGGTTTGTTGAACGAACATCCGTTGGTCATGAATAGGTCATGTCTCTCCAAAAACTAGGACTCGTCGAGCTTCATAAGAAATTCACGGCAGGGGAAGTCACTGCGACAGAGATCGTGCGCGCGTATTTCCTCCGAATCAGTCAGGTGGAATCGAAGGTGAAAGCCTTTGTCACTCAGGCAAGGGACGCAGCATTTCAGCAGGCGGAAGATTTAGATCACAAACTCAAAGTGTGGAGAAAGACCCATCCGCTGACCGGAATGCCGCTTGCGGTGAAGGATAATATCTGTACGGATGGTGTGCCCACAACCTGCAGTTCTCGCATGTTGCAGAACTTTGTTCCACCCTACGATGCGACCGTCGTCTCGCGATTGCGTTCGCAGGAGTACATCTTGGTGGGCAAGACCAATCTGGATGAATTCGCGATGGGGTCGTCGACGGAGAACTCTGCATTTGGCCCCAGCCGAAATCCTTGGAATCTTCAATGTGTGCCGGGTGGATCGAGTGGAGGATCGGCAGCGGCGGTGGCAGCGGAGGAATGTGCGGCGGCACTAGGGTCCGATACCGGAGGGTCGATCAGGCAGCCGGCTGCGTTCTGTGGTGTGGTAGGGGTGAAGCCGACGTATGGACGTGTGTCACGGTACGGTCTCGTCGCGTTTGCCTCATCGCTTGATCAGATCGGGCCGATCACACGCAACGTGCCGGATGCGGCCTTTCTTCTACAAGCGATTGCCGGCCACGATCCAATGGATTCCACATCGGTGGATCGTCCCGTGCCGGACTATATGAAGGCGTTGCAGAAACGTGATCTCAAGAAGGTGAGGGTCGGTGTGCCGGTGGAGTTTTTTACCGAGGGCCTTGATCCGGAGGTTGAGCAGGCGGTTCGAGCTGCGATTGAGGAGTTGAAACAGCTGGGCGCGGAAGTCAAGGAAATCCGCCTCCCAAGAACTGATGCCGCGGTGGCCGTCTATTACGTGATTGCGACGGCGGAGGCCAGCTCAAATCTCGCCAGGTTCGACGGCGTGAAATTCGGTTTCCGCGCCAAGGAAACGAAAGACCTGCTTGAGCTGTATATGCAAACGAGGCAGGAGGGGTTCGGGCCAGAGGTCAAACGTCGAATTATGCTCGGCACCTATGTCCTCAGCGCAGGGTATTATGACGCCTACTACGGGAAGGCACAAGCTGTGCGCACGCTGGTTTGTCAGGAGTTCGACGCCGCATTCAAGGAGGTGGACTTGATCGTCACTCCGGCGACGCCGACTCCGGCTTTCAAGCTGGGTGAAAAGAGCGAGGATCCGTTGCAGATGTATCTGTCGGATATTTTCACGATCTCGGTGAATCTGGCAGGGTTGCCGGCGATCGCGCTGCCCTGTGGGTTCAGCAAGGCAGGGCTTCCAATCGGGCTCCAGCTGATTGGGCGTGCCTTTGAAGAGGACACGATGCTTCGCGCCGCACATGCCTATGAGCAGTCCACAGTCTGGCATCGCCAGAAGCCGTCCCTTCGGTAAGGTCAAGTCAGGTCAGGATGTAGGGGAGTGGAAAGAGCCGAGGGTGGACGAGAAAATCGACCAGGAGGGTAAGAAATCATGACGATCGTCGAGATCGCGGCACTCCTTGTAGCGGTAGTCTTTGCCGTACTGGTTGGGTATCTCGTACCCGTCTTGATGCAAGTTCGAAAGACTGTCGCGGAGTCCGAGCAGCTGCTGGCCAAGATGAATATGGAGCTTCCGGCCTTAGTGGCTGAATTACGCGCGGTGAGTCAGAACCTCAATGGCGTGACGAATCAGGCACGCGAGGGTGTCGAACATGCGGCGGTCTTGTTGCACGCAGTGGGTGAAATCGGTGAGTCGGTGCAGCACGTCCACGATGTGGTCCGCGGTTCTAGCGGAACGCTGTTGAGCAATGTGGCGAGTATGGTCGCCGGCGTCAAGGCCGCGACTCACGTGGTACGGGAACGCATGAAACATGAGGGAGGGACACACAATGGCGGATGAACGAGGAGCATCAACGGCGGTGTTCTTAGCGTTTCTCAGCGGGGCGGCGATGGGGGCGGTGATGGGACTGTTATTGGCGCCACAGACAGGCAGTGAGTCCCGTGACCGACTTCGAGGGTATGCTCGTCGTGCGGAAACGGACTTGCGAGATCTTGCCGGGCGCGCCGGTGAGGCGTTTGAAGAAGCCGTTGATCAGGGGAAGGAGTTTGTCGAGTCGAAACGGTCGGTTCTACGGGAGGCCTTCGATGCCGGTCGTGAGGCGATGAAGCGTGAACGAGGGCGCGCCCACGATGAGGGGGCGGAGCGAGGATGACGTTTGAGACGGTGATCGGGGTGGAGGTCCACGCGCAACTGCGGACCAACTCCAAAATGTTCTGCGGGTGCGGTACGACCTTCGGCCTCTCCGCCAACAGTCAAACCTGTCCGGTCTGTCTCGGCCTGCCTGGTAGCTTGCCGGTTATCAACCGGGCGGCGATCGAAATGGCGGTCCGAGCCGGATTGGCGTTGAACTGTACGATCACAGCAAATAATCGATT
This sequence comes from Nitrospira sp., assembly GCA_029865485.1. Lineage (GTDB taxonomy): Bacteria > Nitrospirota > Nitrospiria > Nitrospirales > Nitrospiraceae > Nitrospira_D. Next base: position 20,666 of record JAOUGT010000029.1, on the reverse strand, counting down.
TGCGAGAAAGAACTATTTCTACCCGGATTTGCCCAAGGGGTACCAGATTTCCCAATACGAGGACCCGATTTGCCAGCATGGATGGATTGAGATTGCTGTCGGAACGGTCACGAAGCGAGTTCGGATCCGGCGAGCGCATCTTGAAGAAGACGCAGGGAAGAACGTTCACGAAACTGGGACGGCAGGAAGCCGTGTTGATTTGAATCGTGCGGGCACACCGCTGTTGGAAATCGTGACGGAACCGGATATGAGTTCAGCCGATGAGGTGGTGGCCTACGTGAAGGGGTTACGCGATGTGCTCATGTATCTTGATGTGTGCGACGGGAACATGGAGGAAGGAAGTTTCCGTTGCGAACCAAACTTATCGTTGCGGCCGGTTGGCCAGCGGGAGTTTGGAACCAAGGTCGAGCTTAAAAACATCAATTCCTTTAAGTATGTCAAGGATGCAGTCGAGTACGAGATTAAACGGCAAACGAAAGTGTTGAGTGAGGGTGGCAAGATCTACCAGGAAACGAGACTGTGGAATATCGATCGAGGTGAAACGGCGGTCATGCGCTCCAAAGAAGAGGCCCATGACTATCGATATTTCCCGGATCCGGATCTTGTGCCGTTGAGGTTGGAGAAGGCCTGGATCGAAGGATTTCGATCGTCATTGCCGGAGTTGCCGGCCGTGCGTGCCAGCCGGTTTGTCGCCGAGTATGGTCTCCCGGAGTATGATGCTGGCGTGATCACGAACTCGAAAGGGATGGCGGACTACTTTGAGGCCTGCCTGAAGCTGTTCAATGAGCCCAAAACGGTAAGCAATTGGGTAATGGGGGAGTTGACGCGAGAGTTGAATACTTCAGGAGCGGACATTGCCGCGTCGCCTGTCTCGCCTGAGCGGCTCGTCGATCTACTGACGATGGTGAACACAGAGGTTATCAGTTTAAAAGTTGCCCGTGAGATCTTCCCTGAAGTGTATCGGAGTGGCAAAGCTCCCCAACAGATTGTGCGGGAAAAAGGATTGACGCAGGTCTCGGACGAAGGGGCGTTAGAAATAATCATCGATGAGGTGCTCGGAAAGAATCCAACGCAGGTGGCGCAGTTTAAAGAAGGCAAACAGCAGGTCTTAGGATTTCTTGTCGGTCAAGCGATGAAGGCAAGTGGGGGGAAGGCGAACCCCGGCAAGGTGAATGAGTTATTGAAAAGGAAACTGATTGTCTAACTGAAGAGAGAGGCAAGTGCCATGAGCGAAATCAGAGAAATCAGGGGCAGGCAGATTATCGATTCACGCGGGAATCCCACGATTGAGGCAGAGGTCACACTCGAAAGCGGAGCGGTGGGGCGAGCGGCAGTTCCCTCCGGCGCGTCGACGGGCGAAAAAGAGGCGATCGAGCTGAGAGATGGAGACAAGAAGCGATGGATGGGAAAAGGCGTCTCCAAGGCGGTTGCGAATATCAGCAAGGTCATTGCTCCTGAATTGCTGGGGAAGGACGCGTTCGATCAAGCCGGGATTGATCGGGCCATGATTGGGTTGGATGGGACGAAGACAAAAGGTAAGCTGGGCGCCAATGCGATTCTGGGTGTGTCCTTAGCCGTGGCAAAGGCGTCGGCGATTGAAACTGGGCAACCCCTCTACCGGTATTTAGGTGGGACGAATGCGCGTGTGCTCCCGGTGCCGCTTATGAACATCATCAACGGGGGCGCCCATGCCGACAATCGTCTGGACCTGCAAGAGTTCATGATCATGCCGGTGGGCGCTAGCCGATTCAGCGACGCGCTTCGCATGGCCACTGAGGTCTTTCATTCGTTGAAAGCTCTCTTGAAGAAGAAGGGCCTCAATACGGCAGTGGGAGATGAGGGGGGCTTTGCTCCCGATCTGCAATCGAATGAGGAAGCGCTGAGTCTCATCTCCGAGGCGATTGAGGCGGCGGGTTACCAGGTCGGGCGGGATATTGCCTTGGCGTTAGACTGTGCCGCGAGCGAACTCTACGAGAAGGGACGGTACATTCTCGAAGCCGAAAAGAATCCGGACCGTTCATCGGAAGACATGGTGAGTTACTACGGTAAACTTCTGGATCGCTATCCGATTCTCTCCATCGAGGATGGATTGAGCGAATTGGATTGGAAGGGCTGGAAGCTGCTCACAGAGAAGCTCGGGAAGCGGGTCCAACTGGTTGGCGACGACATCTTTGTCACGAATGTCGAGATCTTTTCGAAAGGCATTAAGGAGGGGATTGGGAATTCGATTCTGATCAAGCTCAATCAGATCGGCACCTTGACGGAGACGTTGGATGCCATCGAACTTGCAAAGCGATCGGGTTACACGGCCATCATTTCGCACCGCTCGGGGGAAACTGAAGACACGACGATTGCGGATGTCGCCGTTGCCACGAACAGCGGGTTGATCAAGACCGGATCCCTCTCCCGAACGGATCGTGTGGCAAAATACAATCAGCTTCTTCGAATTGAGGAAGAATTGGGCGCTGCAGCGGTCTACCGTGGTCGAGAGGCTGTGCCGGTGCGGGGATAGCCCGTTCCGTCGTCATCAGATGGATGAATGAATGGTGATCAAGCAAAATCGTGGCCGAGACTGGTTAGAGTGGCAACGACGTCTGTTCACTCTTGCTCAGGTGGGCGGAGTGATCGGGGTGCTGTGGTTGGTCGTCGTACTATTCTATGGAGAGATGGGGCTCTCTCGGTATCTTGCCATGAGGGATTATGCTAAGAATTTGGAGCAAGAGCTGTCGGTGTTACGCAATGAAAATGTCACTCTGCAGCAAGATATCCACCGTCTCGAGCATGATCCGACAAAAATCGAGCAATTGGCCCGTGAGCAGTTAGGGTATGTGCGGAAGGGGGAGACCGTGTATCAATTCATTCCAGGTTCGGAAAAACAACGGGAGTCATCCTCGAAGCCATGAAATTTGGAACAGTTGCCATCATCGGACGGTCCAATGTGGGCAAGTCCACCCTCTTGAATCGTCTGCTGGGCGAGAAAATCTCGATTGTTTCGAATAAACCACAAACGACAAGAACTCGGGTAATGGGTGTCGTCCATGCGGAAGGGGCGCAAATTGCCTTTCTCGACACACCGGGTTTGCATAAGCCAGACCACTTGCTGAATCGACGGATGGTTCGCACGGCGGTGGAAACGCTGGAAGAGGCGGATGTGTTGTACATGCTCATGGAGGCGACGAGTCTGCCTGGTCCCGGAGACTTGTCTGCCATCAAGTATATGAAGGAAGCTCTGGCAAAGCAGCCTCGGCCTGTGATCTTGGTCATCACCAAAATCGATCTGGTGAACAAACATAAGATGCTTCCCGTCCTTGACCAGTACGCCAAGCTGTTTGCATGGACGGAAGTGGTGCCGGTGTCTGCTCAGGTCGATGACAATGTGGAGCGATTGCTTGCCCTCACAGTACAGTACCTTCCGTCAGGGGAAGGGCTGTATGGCGAAGATGTCGTGACGGATCAGACGATGCGGACGTTGGCGGCCGAAATGATTCGAGAGAAGGTGATACTGGCGACAGAGGATGAAGTGCCGTATGCGACGGCGGTTGAGATCGATGAGTTTGTTGAGCAGGGGAAGTTGGCGAAGATCAGAGCGTCGATTGTGGTCGAACGAGAGACACAGAAGGGTATTCTGATCGGAAAACAAGGGGAGCGACTGAAAGCGATCGGGACCCAAGCCAGATTAGATATGGAAAAAGTGTTTGGGATGAAAGTGTTTCTTGAGCTGTGGGTAACGGTGAGAAAATCGTGGCGTGAGGATGAACAGACCCTCGTGGAGTTGGGCTACTAGCGGGTCATGGAAAACGACGCTGACGTTTCCCCCATAGGCACTCGGAATTCATCACGGATGGTATTGCCGCTCAAACCGGCTTTCCAGTAAGGCCGTAGGTAGTGAACATGTAATAGCTGCTCTGTGCCGTTCAGTGAGCCGTTGACCTGGTCAAGGCAGCGCTGCCGGAGCAAGCCTCAAGGTCCCGCGCAACAATCATGCAGCCGACCGACCGACCAACGGAACCACGCCTTCCGGAACAACGTTCTCGTCCCGCTGATCGGGATATCCTGCGTGAGGTCCTTCGCGATCAAACCGAGCGAGGGCAGACCAAGTCGGACATCGTCATTCAATCCGTTCAGAAGTTGCTACGCCGGGGAGCGATCACGAACTTGTCAAAAATGTTAGGGCGTATGCACCCGGCGGATATTGCCAAAGCGGTGACACATCTCTCCTCGCCGAAGGAGAAGCGGGAAATTTTCGAGCTGGTTCGCGGCGAGGGGAAGCGTGGCCAGGTGCTCAGCGAGTTGGATGGGGAGAGCATTCAGCAGGTACTTGCCGATCTGCTTCACTCCGATGTTGCCTGGCTTTTGAAGGATCTCGGTCCTGATGACGTGGCCTATATTCTTGGTTTTCTCCCGGAAGAGCGCAGCAAAGAAGTGCTGGCCCTGATGAAGACGGAGGATTCGACCGAAGTGGCCGACATTCTCCGATATCCCAAAGATACGGCCGGCGCCATCATGACCACGGAATTCTTCTCCTTGCCTGAGGATGCCACGGCACAGGAGGCCATCCGCCGGTTGCAACAGGCCACTGATGCGGAAATGGTGTTCTATATCTATGTAACAGACAAGGAAGATCGTCTGGTTGGTGTCCTTTCGCTTCGGCAGCTTCTGACGGTGCCTCCTACGACTCCGCTGAAGAACATCATGACGCGGGAGGCGATGAGCGTCAGTATTGATATGGATCAGGAAGAGGTGGCGAGGCAGGTGGCCAACTATAATTTGTTGGCGATTCCGGTCGTAGAGCGAGATGGGAGACTTGTGGGGATTATTACAGTTGATGATGTGGTCGATGTCATCCGTGAGGAAGCAACCGAGGATATGTTGAAGATGGCCGGGGCCATTGAAGAGGATACTGCTTCGAAGTCCTCAAGTATCGCATCAGCGAGGCTTCGATTGCCGTGGCTGTTTACCAACCTAGTGGGGAGCCTACTCTCCGGCGCAATCTTGTGGTACTTTCGCTATACGGTTCAAGAGGTTGTGGCCATTGTGAGTTTTATTCCTGTCATCGCGGCGATGGGTGGTAATGTCGGTTTGCAATCGTCAACGTTGATTATCCGCGGGTTGGCTACCGGTTCCGTCGAGCTCACCCAGGTTTGGCCGGTATTTTTTCGCGAGGCCAAGATCGGGCTGGTCATGGGGCTGGCGTGCGGAGCGACTCTGACATTGGTTGCGTGGGTGTTGCATCAGGGGTTCTTGGGTATGGTCGTGGGAGTTTCTTTGATCATTGCCTTCTTCGTCTCGACCAGTATGGCGACGATTATGCCAATTGTCCTGAAGCGCATGGGGGTAGATCCTGCCGTCGCGGCTGGCCCCTTTGTGACCACGGCTAATGATATCACGGGGATTTCGATCTATTTGACGTTGGCCACGCTATTTCTGGAGCATCTCCGATGATATCAGGCGACACAGCGTCGAGGTGCTGGTGCGTCAGGGGTGAGAGGGATCTGTGCCGCTTGTAAAGGCTACAGCAATTGTTTTGAAGAGTCTTAAGTGGGGTGATGCCGATCGTATTGTCACATGCTACTCAAAGGAGAGGGGAAAGCTCCGAGGGGTGGCTCGTGGCGCGCGTCGACTCAAGAGCCGATTCGGAGCTGCCCTTGAGCCGTTCAGCCTGTGTCAGTTAAATCTCTTTGAGAAAACAGGTGACTCGCTGTACCGGATTTCTCACGTTGATCTTGTGAGGTCTTCCCAAAAGCTGCGCGAATCTCTCGGTCTAATAGATTCGGCGGCACGGATGGTCAACGTGGTGGCCGCGATCACTCCGGATGGAGATCCGGATCCGCTCTTGTTTGAGACGCTCGTGCAGGGGCTTGCGTCGCTTCACGAGAGTGAAGACCCAACCTTTATGGCGCTCCTATTTCAGATCAGATTGCTGGGCGTCACAGGATTTCGTCCACAGACCGACCAGTGTGCCACATGTGGGAAGACGCATTTTATGGGTGATCCTCAGTTTTCTCCGGTTGCAGGGGGGCTCGTGTGTTTACCGTGCGCGGCGCACCAACGAGTGCGATGTGTGGCGCTCTCACGCGGCAGCCTTTCCTTTCTCCAGCAAGCTATCCGACTTGATCCCACGATCGTGACACGGTTACGAGCCAGTGGACAAGTACGGGGCGAAGTTGAGGCGGCAATCGAAGGCTATGTGACGGTTGTGGCCGGTAAACGGCTCCCATCAGCGAACTTTTTATCGGTTGCGGGGTCGTAACAACGTGATGAGAGAAGAGGGGGGGGTATGCCAACCGCTGCATTAGAGCCTCAGGATATGGAGTGGCTTGAAAAGGGTGTGCTAGGTATTCAATGGAGTGATGGCCATCAGGCGGTCTATCCGGTTCGTGTTCTTCGGCAGCATTGTCCTTGCGCGGCGTGTGTCGACGAATGGACGGGAGAGCGCCGTCTTCAGGCCGATGATGTCCCGATTTTGATCATGCTGCAGGATATTCAACCGGTTGGGCGATATGCGTTTCAATTCAAGTGGAGTGATGGGCATGATACGGGTATCTATTCTTATACGTTGCTGAGGGCGATGTGTCAGTGTGATGTTTGTCAACCGGTTAAACCGATCGAAGCAAGATCCAAACGGCTTCTGTGAGGGGTGAAAGCGATATGCCAAATATCGTGAATACTTCGATGAGCGCTCTGCTGGGTTTGCTCGGCGGTACAGGGGCGTTGTTATTGGTCGGATGTAAAAGCATGCCGACATTGGAGCAGCAAGAGCAACTGGTTCAGGCAGGGAATCTCGTGCTGGATCAAATCACCAGTAGGGCGGTGGTCAACGCCTGGGGGGGGCCTCCTTTTTATCAGAGTGAGTTCGCATATTTTTTTGTGATGCCAGACTTGAGTATCATTCCTCGGTCACGAGTGGCCACGGGTGAGGTGCCGAAAGGATGGAGAGGTGGGGTTCACGCAGCCGAAGGCGTCTACTTTGCCTATCCCGACCGAGGCTGGCTTCTCGTGTTTCTTGATGAGCGTCTTGTCTACAGAGAAAAACTCCAACCCCATGAGCTGCGAGCATTGACGAATGGTTGGGCGTATGAGGCTCGATTTAAGACCAAGGTCGAGGATATTTCACGTCCCTAAGTTGTTCTTCGTTACCCCACATGGGAACAACAACACCATCAGATAGTTTGCACATCGTGATGGCTGCCTCTGAGGCGGTTCCTTATGCGAAAACAGGTGGATTGGCCGATGTCGTAGGTGCCTTGTCCATGGCCCTTGCGAAATTGGGTCATTGGGTCACCTTGTTGTTGCCGGGGTATCGGCTTCAGTCAGCTCCTAAGGACTGCCGAATCGCCGAGAAATTCGTGGTCTCTGTGGGAGGGACGTCGGTGGATGTGGCCATCGAAGAACAATATGTGACGGTGATTGGTGCATCGCATCGGGTGAGAGTACTGTTCGTATGCCATGCCCCATACTTTGATCGCCCAGGACTTTATCAACAGGATCATCACGACTATCCGGATAACCTCGATCGGTTTACTCTCTTTTGCCGCGCTGTTGTCCAAACATTGCATATCCTCGTGGACGTCCAGAAGGAGAAGGTTGATATCCTGCACCTCCACGATTGGCAGACGGCGCTGTGTGCCGTCTATCTCAAGGCGCTCTCCCATGAACACCATAGCCTTCGGTCGATCAAGACGCTGTTGACGGTGCACAATCTTGGCTATCAGGGGATATTCCCAGGTCAGGAATTTATCAAAACTGGTCTTCCTTCATCGTTGTTCTCTCTAGGCGGCCTTGAATTCTACGGAGCAGTCAACTGTTTGAAGGGGGGTATCATCTTTTCCGATGCTGTTTCCACGGTCAGTCCGACTTATGCGAGGGAGATTCTTACTGCGGAATATGGGTGTGGTCTCGAAGGTGTATTGGCAAGCCGTGCGAGTGGTGTCAGTGGTATCACAAACGGAATTGATGAGGTTGCATGGGATCCTCGGAACGATGTACATCTTCCGGCACGGTACCATGTCGATGACTTGTCCGGAAAACATGTGTGCAAGCGAGCGTTACAACAGGAGCTCGGACTACCGACTCTTGACGTGCCACTGCTAGCAGTGATTGGCCGGTTGACGTTTCAAAAGGGATTTGATCTTTTGCTTGATATTCTTCCAGAGCTTATGGCGCTTGAGCTCCAGCTGGTTGTATTGGGTACTGGCGACTCCCACTTGGAACAGCAATTCCTAGCAGCCGAGGAGAAGTATCCTCGGATGATCGGTCTTACGCTCGGGTTTGAGGAGGCATTAGCCCATCGCATTGAGGCAGGTTCGGACATGCTGATCATGCCGTCGCGTTACGAACCTTGCGGATTAAGTCAGCTTTATAGCTTACGATACGGGACAGTTCCTCTCGTGCGGCGTACTGGGGGACTTGCTGATACTGTCATTCCCTTTCGACCATCAACAGTCAAATCCGGATGTGCTACAGGGTTTCACTTTATTGATCCTTCTCCCGATGCCTTACTCTCTGCGATACTGCTTGCAATCCATGTCTATGACGAGCAGGAGGTTTGGCGCTCATTGGTTACTTCAGGAATGAACGCGGATCTATCGTGGGATCAATCGGCAAGAACCTATGTAGATTTATACCGACGGTTAATGGATTAAGAGGGGAAAAGAAGGGGGTTAACGCGCATTGAATGAGACTGTCAGCCCTTGCTCGAGTTTTGCCAGCAAGGTTTTGGCTCGTACGGCATAGTAGGAGTTTTGCCCTTCATGAAGTCTAATAATTGACACAAAAAGTTCCCGTGCAACGTCCAGGTACCCTTGGGTGAAGGCAAGCTCTCCAGTATGGAGAGCGCAGGCTGAAGTCATCGCCTCAATATCCACTGCAACCCGGCTGGTTGGGGTTGAAACCAGATGAGCAAGTTTATTTGGCAGTGGCAATATGAACTCATCCTTCCCCTGCCCAAGACGACCAGCTGATCTCAGTTGGTCTAAGCTTGTTGTTGCTTTCGCCAAATCTGATGTCGATTTACAGTCACCGTAGGCATTCCACAAAGAGGTGAAACCACTATCGCTTGCGTCATTTACTTGCGACGAAGGGGTAGTTGAACATGCCGAGAAGAGAAAAGCTGAACTGAGTAAGCCAACTATGACGCCACTTCTAATCCATTCTGATCGCATTAAACAACCACCTCCGTTACTTTTGATCGGTAGTATGCAAATCATGGACCGCATGGCAATTGCTCGAAAGTCATTGTAGAATAAGTGAAAGTATATTATCGATTCAGACTTGAGCGTGTTAAATTCAACTCACTGTGTTGTTTGTGAAACAGTCGGGGGATAGGCTGGAGTGTCAGAGCATTGCGAGGAGATAGCTAAGCGTTGAATATTTGGACGAGGATACCGGTCCGGGTGGTGGAATTTGTTTTCCGCATGATGTGCTTAATGTGTTCCTTGACGGTTTGTTCGGTAATCTGCAGTGCGTTCGCAATTTCCTTGTTTGTCCAACCTTTTGCCAGGTGTTCCACCACGGATTGCTCTCGGTTCGTGAGCTGGAAACGTTCTCGAGCATGTTCAGCATTCAGGTTCTGTTTTCGCCCTAGTTCTTCCATAGTGACAACAAGCCGGGCTTGTTGAATCCCGCCTCGATCTGGTAAGCCGAAGCCCCTTAGGAGGATTGGCTGATTCGGATCACCTGTTACACGCTTAAGCTCAAACTGTTCCCAATCTTTGGCTTCTGTCCGTATGTGGAGAGCTTTGATGATCTCTGCGCAAAGCTCCGTCAGGGCTGTTGGGAGTATTCCACGTGCTGAAACAGCCGTGTTGCCCCCATGTTCTATCGCAGTGATCTTTTTGGCGAGCTCGGTAGCCTGCCGATTCATGTGGAGTAGTTGCATAGATGTCGAGAGCACGACAATGCCTGAGCCTGCCCTCTGATCGGCAAGCACATCAGTTTGGTCGGTTCCTTTTGATGATTCGGTCATGATGGCTACGATTATTGTTCCAAGAATGAGATGAAAGAAAAATGGTCTTACTCTCTGAGCTCCAAGACCATTGCAATGCTACGGAAATAGTACCTAACCCTTTCGAGGGAGTCAACATATACCTTTGAGAAAGCAGCCTACGGGATTGGTATTGTTGGTTTGGACGCTAATGCATAGTATTCCCAGGTCGATTTGGAATGAATGGCTGAATGGTTAGGGCGATCGAGCGTGTGAGGGGCTTAGCCTGTTAGGATCATCATTGAGCACTGAGTACGGACCCGAGTCAAGGAAGCACAGTAAAATTTAGTCTTGAGGAATGTTGCCATAAGCGTGGAAGGATATGAGGTGAGAGCAATGGAGTGGGAGTGGCCAATTCAGGATAGTCATGAGAGCCATCGGGAAAGAGCGGCCTTGCTGAGGTCAATCACGTATGAAATCATGGCCCAAGAGGGTGGATGTAGTAATGTTGTCAAAAGGGGGAAGGCGCTATCTTTGAATATCAGTAGTGGAGGCATGCTACTCCTTATGGATCAAGCTCCGAAGGTTGAGCAAGTCCTGAAGGTCTATGTGCCGACACCAATTACGATCGCTGAAACCCCGACGCTTGCAGAAGTGCGTTGGAGTAGGATGCTTCCCTTCGGAATGTCACATAGTGACACCGCGCATTTTGTAGGGATTAAGTTCATGTTCTAACGATGCTGTGACAAAAATGGGGTTGTGCCAGAATCGCTGGTTCAGTGGAGGAGGGCCTCTGAACAAAACCATCTCTCGCCTATCGTGGTGCGCTATTTCTGGTGAACCTGGGCAGTGCTGGGCCGAAACTTCATGCGGCTTCCTGTCCTGACCTCATATTTCTCTCACATCGCGAATCTTGTGCCCATATTTTGTGCAGTACGGGAATTCTCTTGTGTTGACCAAAGCTTTTGACTGCGCTGTGGATGTTAACGGAAGAATTCTGAATAAGTAAGGATGGAATTGCGGCTCACTTCAGAAAAGGCTGATATGTGCAGTAAGAGTCCAGGTCTGTAGAGCTATCATGGGCTCAAATTCACCCGCAGAGTGCTCTGTACTGCAATGGCAGGGGAGATCAATATCATTGGTAACTCAGGGGCTTAGGTTGGGGAGTAGCAGTGATTGTGATCTGCATGAGGTGAAAGGCCTTCGGACCACGGTTTCCTCCAAGAGTCGTTGAGCCTGTTATTGTGGTGCTATAATTTAGTGGAGTATTTAGATCCGGCCGCTTCCGGACAGCCGGGAGTCTATGTTTTGAACTCGACTATTAGAAGATGTGAAGTTATATGTGAGTGACAGGGGTAATAATGGGACCAGAGTTACGGGAGTGATCTGGTATATTATGCTGAATACAAACGCGAATCATACAAAGGGGGTTGGGCACCAGATGGAGCCTATAGGAGTGTTTCCTTCCGCTGTTGAGAAGATCAACGGGGCGTTCTGAATTAAAGGTCGTCATCGCTCCTAAATCTTCTCCTCCCAGGGCGCATGTCCGTTCGAACCAGTCTGACCGAAGGTTATTCGAGTACTGGTTGATGCTCAGGCGAGTAACAAGGTAGTTACTAAGGTAGTTACATTGTTCCCTGTATCGCGGGGTAGATCTGGTCACCTTTTATTTTTTGCCTAAGCTGACTACAATAGAAATGAGATAGGGGGCTTACCATAAGTATTGTGTTGAGGATGAGGAGGAGATAAGCGTGAAAGCCGTCATTCTTGCTGGGGGGATGGGGACTCGACTTTCGGAGGAGACCTCTTTACGACCGAAGCCGATGGTTGAAATCGGCGGGAAGCCTATTCTGTGGCATATTATGAAGATTTATGCTGCCCACGGCATCAAGGAATTCATCATAGCCCTCGGTTACAAAGGCGAAATGATCAAGGAATACTTTCTGAACTTCTACGCGTTCAATAAAGATATTTCCGTCGACCTTGAAAGTGGGAAAACAACAATTCACGACGGAAAACAACATGAGGATTGGAAAGTTCATCTTGTCGACACTGGTCAGCGCACCCAGACGGGTGGGCGGCTTAAACAGTTGAAAAAATGGGTTGGGAACGATGAAACGTTTCTGTTTACGTACGGAGATGGGGTTGCAGACGTCGATATTCAGGCTACGATCCAGTTTCACAGGTCGCACGGAAAGCTTGCCACGGTAACATCGGTTTTACCTCCGGCCAGATTTGGCCGACTGGTATTTGATCACGATCATATTGTTGACTTCAAAGAGAAGCCACATGCGGAGGAAGGTTGGATCAATGGTGGGTTCTATGTGCTGGAACGCAAGGCCTTCGACTATATAGAGGGTGATGAAACGGCATGGGAGCGGGAACCGATCGAACGACTCACGAAGGATAATCAATTGATGGGATACCGACACGATCGCTTCTGGTCCTGCATGGATACTCTACGGGAAAAAAACTATTTGGAGGAACTTTGGCAATCGGCACATGCCCCTTGGAGGATATGGTAGGGTGGGTCTCCAGGCAGATGAGATTTGTGACTTTCCAGCTACTACCTATGAGTCACCACGCTCGGTAAAACTTAGCCCAAGGAAATGAATATGCGAATCCTGATCACCGGGAATATGGGATATGTTGGCCCATTGGTGCTACGTCGGTTGCGAGAGTCGCATCCCGATGCAATGTTGATGGGGTATGATATTGGGTACTTTGCCAATTGTTTGACTGGTTCATCGCGATTTCCTGAGAGTAGAGCAGATGTGCAGTATTTTGGAGATATCCGGCAGGTGCCTGAAAAGATTCTTCAGGGGGTTGACGCGATTGTGCACCTCTGTGCGATCTCCAACGATCCGATGGGGGCCATTTTTGAGGAGGTGACCCTTGATATCAACTATCGAGCCAGTATTGACCTTGCGGTCAAGGCAAAACGAGCTGGTGTCAAAGCATTTGTGTTTGCATCGAGTTGCAGTGTCTATGGTTTCGCAGAAGGAGGTCCTCGTCGGGAGGAAGATGAGCTCAACCCCCTCACAGCTTATGCAAAGTCGAAAGTCAGTACTGAGCGAGATCTGGCATCGCTTAGCTCAGAGTCATTTACGGTCACATGCCTCCGATTTGCAACAGCATGCGGAATGAGTGATCGGTTGCGGTTGGATCTTGTGTTGAATGATTTTGTGGCTGGCGCGCTTGTGTCTAAACGCATCAATATTCTCAGTGATGGGACGCCATGGCGGCCATTAATTCATGTGAAAGATATGGCGAGAGCCATCGATTGGGCCGTGCAGCGAGATCGACGTGATGGCGGGGCGTTTTTGACAATCAATGTGGGAAGCGATGCCTGGAATTATCAAGTGAAGGATTTGGCCATGGCAGTCACCCAACTTGTTCCAGATGTGGCAGTTTCCATTAATAGAGATGCGCAACCCGACAAACGATCTTATCGAGTTAACTTCGATAAATTCTCTAAGTTGGCGCAGGGATTTCTTCCTGTCGTAGATCTGCAAGGTGCTGTGAAGGATCTTCGTGATGGGCTCATGTCTATGAGCTTTGACGATCCCGAGTTTCGGAAGGGTGAGTTGATACGCTTAGTCACCCTTAGGCGACTGACAGAGGGGGGACATTTGACTGATCAGCTCGCATGGAAAGCACAGGCAGATCGGTAAGATGTCAGTATATCAGTATAGATGGCGTTATTCTTCGCTATGGAAGGAGATCTCGGCATGAAGCCATCGGTGTGTCGCTCATGCGGAGCAGGTCTTGAACGCACATTCCTTGATCTGGGTATGTCCCCATTGGCGAATTCCTATATCAAGCCAGGGCAAACGAATCGGATGGAGCCTTTCTACCCTTTACATGTGTATGTCTGCGAGAAGTGCTTGCTTGTTCAGTTGGAACAGTTTTCGACTCCGCAGGATATTTTTTCAGACTATGCTTACTTTTCTTCATTTTCGGATTCATGGCTCGCTCATGCTCGGACGTATGTTGACATGATTGTCGATCGATTCAGATTTGATCGAAACTCGAGAGTCGTGGAGATCGCCAGTAATGATGGATATCTGCTTCAGAATTTTGTTGCGCGTGCCATCCCGGTACTCGGGGTAGAACCGGCTGCAAATGTGGCTGAGGTTGCAAGGGGAAAAGGGATACATACCAAGGTGGCGTTCTTTGGTGAAAAGACGGCGCGCGATCTGACCGACGATGGATGGGCTGCTGATTTGATTATTGGAAACAATGTGCTGGCCCATGTTCCAGATTTGAATGACTTTGTGAGAGGCCTCAAAGTCCTATTAAAACCAACAGGTCTTATTACCATGGAGTTCCCTCACCTCCTTCAACTCGTTGAGCAAAATCAGTTTGATACGATCTATCACGAGCACTTCTCTTACTTTTCGTTCATCGCGGTTGAGCGGGTTTTTGCCCGCCATGGAATGAAACTGTTTGATGTGGAGGAATTGCCAACACACGGTGGATCGCTGCGAATCTATGCCTGCCACGATAGCGATACAGCCAAGCCGGTTGAGGCGCGGGCAAAGGAACTGAAGTCACGAGAAGAAGCGATCGGATTTGGCAACATCAGTCACTATCTTTCGTTTGGTGCCCAGGTTGAGGCGACAAAGAGAAAGCTGCTGTCTTTCCTTATTACTGCCAAGCAGGAGGGGAAACGCGTTGTAGGTTATGGAGCTCCGGCAAAGGGCAATACGCTGTTGAACTATTGTGGCATTCGTACTGACCTTATCGACTACACGGTTGATCGGAGCCCGCATAAGCAAGGCCATTTTCTTCCTGGTGTGCATATCCCAATCTATGAGCCTGAGCGGGTGCGTGCCACGCAGCCTGACTATCTCCTGATCTTGCCCTGGAATATTCGGGAGGAGGTTATGCGGCAGATGGGCTACATTCGCGAGTGGGGCGGAAAATTCGTCGTTCCGATTCCTGAGGTGCGAGTGTATTCATGATTTTTACCGAAGTCGCACTCAAGGGTGCGTTTGTCATTGATCCTGAACCCGTATCTGATGAGCGGGGGATGTTTGCGAGGGTCTGGTGCGAAAAAGAATTCAAGATACACGGACTTCTCTCCAGGTGGGTCCAATCGAGTATTTCCGTAAACCGTCGCAAGGGGACTCTGAGGGGGATGCACTATCAGGTTGCTCCAAATGCGGAAGTGAAATTGGTCCGCTGTACTGCAGGTGCGATCTATGATGTCATTGTGGACTTGCGAGCAACATCCCCCACCTATGGGCAACATGTCGGCCTGACGTTGACGGCGGATAATCATCGGTCTCTGTATATTCCCAAACAATTTGCTCATGGATTTCTCACGCTGCAGGACAATTCCGAGGTTTCCTATCACATGTCGGAGTTCTATGTGCCTTCCCGTGCGCGTGGTATTCGATGGGATGACCCTCTGTTGCACATCGAGTGGCCCGAGCCTGTTGTGATCGTGTCGGAGAAGGATCAACTGTGGCCACAGTTCAACTTAAACGGATAACGTGACGTGGAAGCCGATTGTTCTCTGCTCAGTTTGATAAAAGAGCTCTACCCAATCTGTCGGAGTATTACCGGTGAAGGGGTTCGAGAAACCCTTAGAATCATCCAAAAACGCATTCCGCTTGAGATGCAGGAGGTCCCTAGCGGAACAAAAGTATTTGATTGGACGGTTCCTTTGGAGTGGAATGTATCTGATGCCTACGTGATGGACCGGGCGGGGAAACGGGTCATCGATTTTCAATCGCACAATTTGCATCTGATGAGCTACAGCGTGCCGGTTCGAAAAAAAATGAGCCTCGAAGAGTTGCGCCTACATCTCTTCAGCTTGCCGGCTCATCCTGAGTGGATTCCCTATCGAACGTCTTATTACAAGGAGAACTGGGGCTTTTGCATTCGCCATGCTGATTTCGAACGGCTTTCTGATGACGAGTACGACGTTGTCGTTGACACGACGCTTCAGGCCGGTTCACTGACGTACGGCGAGTGTTATTTGCCGGGTGAAGTTTCTGAAGAAATTCTCGTGTCATGCCATGTCTGCCATCCGTCTATGTGCAATGACAACCTGTCTGGTATCACAGTGGCGGTGAAGCTGGCAGAAGCCATGGCTGCTCGATCAAGGCGATATTCCTATCGTTTTCTCTTTATTCCAGGAACTATCGGATCGATTACATGGTTGGCTCAGAATGAGCAGAGGGTGTCTCGCATTCGGCATGGGCTTGTCTTGACTGGGGTGGGCGATGCGGGGAGTGTCACCTATAAGAAAAGTCGTCAGGGCAATGCGGAGATAGATCTGGCAACCATGCATATATTGAGACATTCCGGTGAGGCACATACGATTATCGACTTTTTCCCATACGGCTATGATGAGCGGCAGTATTGCTCCCCAGGGTTCAACTTGCCTGTCGGATGTTTCATGCGGACGCCACACGGCCAGTACCCGGAATATCACTCATCTGCGGACAATCTGGATTTGATACGGTCGGAGTCCCTTGCTCGTTCCTATGTCAGTTGCCTGAAGGTATTTGAGTTGCTGGAAGGGAATCGCGTGTACGTGAATCAGAGCCCACGATGTGAACCGCAGTTGGGAAGACGGGGGCTGTACCGTGTCGTTGCGGGGCAGCAAGAAAACCAGTCTAGAGAACTCGCGCTTCTCTGGGCCTTGAATATGTCCGATGGAGGGCACACGCTGCTTGATATCGCCGACCGTGCAGATCTTCCGTTCGGCCAGATTCAATCTGCCGCCGAAGCGTTGGTAGAGGTTGGACTCTTGAAAGAATATCGGAGGCCGGAAAACAGTTAAGGGAGAGGTAACCATGGACACAGTGTATTACGACCCTCCATTTTCGGACGAGCGACGCCGTGATGAGCTCTATCATGGCCAACTTCTAGTGTATTCGCCGCGCAGGAGTAGTCTCGCGTTTATCGAATTTGCCAGGAAATTGATCAGAGAGGCATTTGCGCCGCATGACCCGGAGACGGCTCAATTTCATTTATCGGTCGAACAGTACGCCGATATTCTCGGAAAACTGAAACCAAACTTTATCCACCACCCAGAATCTAAGGCACTTATGCGCCACATTTTTGAGGAGATGGGTTGTGATCTCGGAAAGACATACTTTGATGTTCCGAAGATGCGAAGCTCCACCAGCGATAACTATCTGACAACCGGCATTGCGTATGCGTGGCATCCTCATCGAGATACCTGGTATTCGGCACCGCCTTGTCAAATCAATTGGTGGATTCCGATCTATGATATTCAGTCGAACAATGCCATGGCGTTTCACCCTCAATATTGGAATACACCCGTGAAGAATAGTTCCAAGGGGTACAACTACTACGTATGGAATCAACAGAATCGTGGCGCTCATGTTGCCAAGTTCTTGAAAGAGGATCCTCGACCTCTACCGAAGCCGACCGAATCTCTTGCGCTGGACCCACAGGTCCGTTTGATCGTGCCAGCGGGGGGTATCGTTTTATTTTCGGCAGCTCAGATGCACTCCAGTGTCCCCAATACGTCAGGAAAGACAAGGTTTAGCATCGATTTTCGCGTGGTGAACCTTGATGATGTGGCACAAAGGAAAGGTGCTCCTCGGGTAGATGAAGAGTGTACCGGGACCACAATGAGAGACTATTTGCGGGCGACTGATTTGGCTCACATCTCTGATGAGCTCGTTGCGCTCTACGATGATCAAACGGTTGGAGAGGGAAAACTTGTCTACGCGGTCGAGGAGAAGCAGGATCGCTGATGTCGTATCGCATTAACCCCACGTGGCGGGGTGGATTGAACATACTGGTTCGTGGCTGATAAGACCGTTGTCTTTAGTTTTAGAGCATTTTGTTTGGTCGGGTCGAATCGTTTGATAAACTGATCATATTATTGAATGGCCAAATGACGGATGTCGAACGAGCGCTTTCCCCTGGCAACTGGGACCAGGACGATGGATATGGTTGATCTCGTCGCGATGTCGAGGTGTCCGCTAATTGCTCAAAACTGAACGCCAATGTGTTGGGATGTGCCTAATTGTGTACGGTGTGGACGCCGTTGTTCTTTGCCCATAAGTATCGGAAATTCGTCAATTGATCTGCAAGGGAACCGAGCTGTTGAGCCCTATGCGGTACAGCGGTGTGGTTGAGTGTAATAGTACTGTAGAAGTCAGACTATGAATTTTGCTAAGTCGAAGGCGTTGCAAGGACGGGCTCATGCCCTTATTCCAGGGGGGTGTCATACCTATGCGAGAGGTGATGATCAGTACCCTGAGCAGTCACCAGGGTTCCTTATCAAAGGACATGGATGCCATGTCTGGGACGTCGACGGTAATGAGTTTATCGAGTACAACATGGGTCTTCGGTCTGTGACGTTGGGGTATGCAGATGAGCGCATCCTCAGCGTGGCCAGAAAACACATGCTGGAAGGCAGCAGCTTTACGAGACCTTCGCCGATCGAGGTGGAATGTGCGGAAGAGATGCTCAGCCTCATAGAAGGGGCTGAGATGGTGAAGTTCGGGAAAAATGGCTCGGATGTCACAAGCGCCGCCATACGCCTTTCTCGTGCATACACGGGACGAGACTTAGTCGCTGTATGTGCCGATCATCCATTTTTTTCCGGGGACGATTGGTTTATCGGATCTACCCCGATCTCTGCCGGTATTCCGAAGGCGGTTCAAGAGCTAACGATCAAGTTCACTTATAACTCTCTAGAAAGCGTTCAGGCATTGTTTCAGCAGTATCCCGGCCGAATTGCGTGTCTGATTATGGAGCCGGAAAAAGAGGCGGCGCCAGCCAATGACTTTCTTCGGAAGGTACAGGAGCTTTGCAGAAAGAATGGTTCAGTCTTTGTCCTCGATGAAATGATTTGCGGATTTCGCTGGCACCGTGGTGGTGGCCAGCGATATCACCAGATCATCCCTGACTTGTCGACATTTGGAAAAGCGTTAGCCAATGGCTTCTCGGTTTCCGCACTTGTCGGGAAGAGGGAGATTATGAGACTTGGAGGACTGGATCACGAGCATGAACGGGTATTCTTGCTATCGTTGACGCACGGCGCTGAAACACATGGCTTGGCGGCTGCCAAGGCAGTTATTCAGATCTATAAGCGGGAACCTGTGATTGAAATGATGTGGCGGGCAGGCGAACGGTTGGAGAGAGGTGTCAAGAAGTCAATTGGAGACCATCACCTGCAAGAACACTTCAAGGTGTTGGGGAAACCCTGCTGTCAGGTTTATGCGACCCTGGACGGCGACAAGAATCCATCTCAAGGCTTCAGGACTCTTTTCCTTCAGGAAACAATCAAGAGAGGGATTCTAGCTCCTTCGTTTGTTGTGAGTAGTAGTCATAGCGATACCGATGTCGATAGGACGATTGAGGTAGTTGACGAGGCGTTACAGGTTTACCGAAAAGCACTGGATGAGGGGGTCGATAAGTATCTTGTTGGTCGTCCAGTAAAGCCAGTGTTTCGCCGCTATGTGTAGCGCGCCTGATTCAAGGAGGACCAAGGTTATGAGACAAGCCTTGAGGTATATGGTTATATTGGTAGCGGTGGTACTCACCTCGGGCACCGCATTCAGTGAGTCGGGTTCGTCCAAACCTGATGCCGGGAAAATGCCGACAGATGTTCCTCTATTGCCTGCGGCCACAGGGCAAGCCGAGAAAATGACGAGTCAGGTGATGACGGACAAGCTATCCAATGCGGTCGGCACGGAATATGTTATCGGCGCGGAAGATGTGTTGGACATTACTGTCTGGCGGAACGTCGATTTGTCAAGGCAGGTCCAGGTACGCCCGGATGGGCGGATTTCGATGCCAATCATTCGCGATGTCGTGGCCGTAGGTAAGACACCTACGAAATTGGCTGAGGAAATGACGAACAAGCTGAAGGAGTATGTCCAGAATCCGGTTGTTGCAGTGACCTTGAAGGAAGTCAATAGCTCCAATATTTTTCTCCTGGGTGAAGTGGCCCATCCTGGCAAGTACCCACTGAAGAGCCGGACAACGCTGTTGCAAGGGATCACGATGGCAGGGGGATTTAAGGAAACTGCGGCGAGAAATCAGATCGTGATTTTTCGATTTACCGAAACGGCTCCAGGCATGAAGCGATTTACAGCAAGCTATGATGATATTGTGCTTCGTAGCGGGATCAGTGACAACTTCGAACTGAAGCCTGGCGATACCCTTGTGGTTCCTAGTGAGTCGATGGTGGTGTTTCCTGGTCGATAGGGACAACCAGAAAGGATGGCGGCAGTGGACTATTACGCGCGAGGGGCAAGGACATCAAGATCGCATCTTCTTGTGCCAAGAGCTTTGTCAATCGGGCTTGTGCTGTGTTGGATGCTGGCCCAAGTTGGTTGTCTAGGGCCGGTCACATCAAGGGAATACAAGGCATCTGACGTGCCGACAGAGTTCCTCCTGGGTTCTGAAGACCAGATTGAGATCAATGTGTGGAAGAATCCCGACCTGTCACGCATCACCTTGATACGGCCGGATGGTTATGTATCAATGCCCATTATTGGAGATGTTCAAGCTGCAGGACTCACGGCCGACGCGCTTGCAGCTCAGATTACGGAACGGTTGAAAGGGTATATCCAGAACCCTTCGGTCTCTGTAAACGTGAAGGAGCTCAATAGTTATTCGGTATTTGTCTTGGGTGAAGTCACCAAGCCGGGTAAGTACCAACTAAAGTCATATGTGACGGTGCTCCAGGCCATTTCTATGGCTGGAGGGTTTACAAATTATGCCAGTAAGAATAGGC
>JAOUGT010000208.1 GCA_029865485.1 Nitrospira sp. | reverse complement strand
GTCTCCTTCCCCATTCTCGGCTGCAGGGTGTGTCATTGCTCTATGAGACGGAACCGGTCCGTGATCGGACTGATCCAGGGGAGGGCTGGTTTTTGAACGGGGTGGTGCAGCTGGAAACAGCGATCAAACCGGGCAGTCTCTTAACGACCCTGCAGGAAATCGAACGCGCCCTTGGGCGCGATGACGACAATCGGTCTGGTCCACGGACGATCGACCTTGATATCCTGTTCTACGGAGACCACGTGATGAAGGAGCCGGGGCTGACCATTCCACATCCTCGTCTGCATCAACGCCGATTTGTCCTCATGCCGATGAATGAACTGGATCCGCTGTGGGTCCACCCCACGCTCAAACAATCGGTCGCGCAGCTCTTGACGGATGTCCCGGACCAGTCCCATGTGCGCCTCCTGTTTCCTCAGCCTTCTACGCGATACGGCTCACGTCCTACCTGTCATATGCCACCTGGCTCATGAAAATCCTTCGCTCACCCGCAGCCATGACCGCCTGGAGCGAGGGACTGAGGCGCGAAGGCGTCTCGGTCGGGTTTGTCCCCACGATGGGGGCATTGCATGAGGGCCACCGAGCGTTGATTCGTGAGGCCCGGCTACGGTGCGATGCGCTTGTCGTGAGTATCTTCGTGAATCCGACTCAGTTTGGCCCACAGGAAGATCTGGCCAGGTATCCCCGTCCCATTTCACACGACCGAGCAATCTGTCGACAGGAAGGCGTCGATGTTTGCTTCGAGCCAACCGCAGAGGCTATGTACCCAACGGGGTTTCAAACGACGGTGACTGTGCCAGCGATTGCACGTCGATGGGAAGGCGAATCCCGTCCACATCATTTTGCCGGGGTTGCGACCGTGGTGACCAAACTCTTTGGAATGGTCCGTCCACATCGAGCTCTCTTTGGGCAGAAGGACTTTCAGCAATCCGTCTTGGTCCAGCGACTGGTGAACGACCTGAATCTCGGCGTTGATATCGTGGTCCGTCCGACCGTGCGCGAGCAGGATGGGCTCGCGATGAGTTCGCGCAATGTTTATCTCTCACCGGATGAACGACGTCGAGCGGTGACGTTGTATAAGAGCCTTCAAGCTGGTGCCGCGGCGATAAGGACAGGGGAGACGGATGCAAAGACTGTCCGGTCAGCTATGGTTCGGGTCATTCAAGGCGAACCGGCCATGACGATCGACTATCTGGCGGTATGCGATCCGATAACCCTTGAGCCACTCCCAACCGTTGCCCGAAAGGCTGTATTGCTCGGCGCAGTGCGTCTAGGAACCGTTCGGCTCATCGATAACATGCTGGCTGCGGCCAAGCAGGTGCGGCGTCACCCTTGAACAAGGCATATCGCACTCGCAGACCTCTTCCTCCCCGGTCCGTATCAAGCACTATAGTCGTATCGTGTTTCTTCATGATCAGAGTTTGAGGGTGAGCCACCCCATCACTCGACTGCCGAGCACGTCGGCTAGAGGATGTTGCTGATGGCGATCATTCAAGGCATTGAAGACCGAGACCGCCGCTTCCGCACGGTCGTGCCAGAAGCGATAGCCGCAGCGCAGATTCAGGAGTGTGTAATGATCGACTCGGCTATGAGGGACGGCGCTCTGCGGGATCAGACCGAGGCCGGCGAAGGTCTGAAAAGCCGGATCCAGTGGATAGGTCGTTGAATCGACATAATGAACTGCCGCTTCAGCATTGAACCCATTACTCCAATTGCCTTGGAGGCCCGCGTTGATCTTGAAGCGAGGGGCTCCACGCCGAACTTGTGGATCGATAGTCGATTGATTCACCACATCCTGGTAGGCAAGATTGGCGAACCCTCGTAACCAAGTTGCGGCGAGGATCTCGATTCCAGTCTCTCCTCCATAGATATCCGTCTCCCCCGAGTTTAAGTAGCTACTTGTACTCGAATCGATCACCATTGGAGTAATGAGCTTCGATATACGATTATAAAAGACATCGGCTCGAAGCCGAACCCGATGGGAAAAATACCATCCCTGGTAACTGGCGTCATAGGACACGATCTGCTCTGGCGCAAGGTTCTTGTTGCCGAACAGAGTGTCCGTATTGTTGAAGCCGAATACAGTGATCGTCGTCGGGATCATTTGGAAGGTTTCCACAAGAGTGGGAGTGCGGTATGCGACGGATCCCGATAACCGAATGGTATGATTTGGCCTCGGCGAATAGATTATGGCTACACGGGGGCTGTAGGTAGGGTTCAGCTCATTGTGAAGGTCGATACGGATTCCTGCATTGAGGGTTAGATTTGCCGTTAGGCGCCAGTCGTCTTGGACGTAGAGGCCGAACCGATCCTCGTGCCCGTTCTCGGTAAGTTGGGTTCCTGAAATGGTATTCCGTCTATAGTTTCCTCCGAAGGTCAGCCGATGTGCAGGACCGAACTTCATGATGTACTGTGATTCGATATTGTAGGTGTGGCCGTCATACGGTACTCCGCGAGAGCTGCCAAATTTGTCGGTTGTCGCGATGAGACCCTCAAGAGGTGTCCGTGGTTCGGTATCGACGGTCGTCGTAATTCCTTGCCAATTGAATCGCAGGAAGAAGTTTGGACGTTCGTACAAGATCTCTCCATAGGGATAGCTGGTAGCTGAGTTAAGACGCAGAAAGTCCCCCGAGGCAAAGTCGAAACGATTTGTGTCTACGATGCCGCCCGCCAACTTGATGAACGCATCATTGGTAAGGGTGTAGGTGGCTTGTCCGTTGAAACGGTGCAGACGATAACCGAGTGCATCTCGATCTCTCCACTGCTGCTGTTGATCGCGACCGATTGAAAGCCGATAGTCAAACTTCCCGATCATGCCGGCCTGTACGCCGGCACTTCGAAGGGTTCCGAGTTCACCGTAGCCCGTTTGGATCGTCGTTCCGGCCATCTCGGCTCCAGATTTGGTAATAATGTTCACCACTCCATCAAACGCGTTAAATCCGTATATTGTCGAGGCAGGCCCTTTCAGGACCTCAATTCGCTTGATTTCAGGAAACGTGATCGGCAAATGTACCCAGGGTACGGTGGCTTGCAGGTCGATATAAGCGGATCGGCCATCTACCAACACCAAGAGCTTGTTCGCCCGCTGTTGATTATTGCCTCGCGCGCTCACATTGAACTCCCCCGCCGTCATTTGCATGACCTCCATCCCAGGTACACGGCGCAACAGGGTCGGAATGTCGGTGGCTCCGGAGAGGCGGATGTCCTCTTCCGTGATGACATAAAGATTGGACGGTGACTGGGAAATCGGCTGTTCTCGGCGGATGGCCGTTACCACGGTCTCTTCTTTCAGATAGAGCGCTTCCTCTTGCAAGGCTACCTCCGTCAATGACGAGGTGCGAGGAATGGAGAGAGGAGGGTCAGCTGCTAGGCAAGAACCGCTCCAGATAAGAAGAGATAGGGGAATCGAGGTCAGGACTGGAGATAACTTGCAGAGAGGATCAAACATCTGCACAAAATACCGAGAGCCACAATAATCCGTCGGCCATTATATCGATGGGCTGGTTTTATATGGAATGGCAAATGTAGGAGGAGGGTATTCACATCGTTCGCCAAAAACCGGCCATCACGGGGCTGGGTCATCTTGTAGTTCCACGATGGGATTAGGCTAAATGGTAAAGCGGTCCATCGGGGCCTTCCCAAGCGGGTGGGCATCTCGTGGCAGGATCGCAAGAGTTGAACCAGCTATCGCCATCATCTGATGGCCGATAGAGGCTGAGGCCTGGTGGGGCGTCGTTGATCTGATCGACATGTATCGAGCTGCCGTTTCCGACAGTCTGTTCATGACGATACCCGGCTTTACGAGAAGAGATTGGAATGAAGGCTGTGTCCCACGAGCAGGCTGAGGATCACCTGGCTGAGGCGGTTTCTGTCGTCGGTCACCATCTCCATGAATCGAATGCCCATTGATTCAGGCCGTGAGGAGCAGACCATGGCGGTTCCGATCTTGATCGGCTCCTCGTCGGAGGCCGGTTTGATCACGAGTTCAATAAACGTCCCTTGCGGGAGGTTCGTTGTCGTTTCAAGGGTGCAGCCGCCCATGGAGATGTCCGTCACGCGGTTGTCCATCCGGACCGCGTTGTCCGCGAGTAGATTGGCACGAAGCGACACGGGAAGACGCTCATATTGACGACGATCGGTTAGGGAGGTCGCGGCGGGGACGTGATTTCTGAAGGCGCGAAAGCGCGTGGTGCACAATTGACAACGAAATGGAAAGAATTTAAAGCGAGTGAGGACCCGCCCTATGGCGCCTTCGTCGTGGATCACTCGAACGAAGGGTGTTCCGCAATTCGGACAGTGTAGATCTTTCATGAACTCCGAGGAGCACCGGCGGCCGCATCATGATGACATGCCTGCTCCGCCAACGCGTGCTCCTGCTGTGCCTCCAGAATTGACACGATATCAGCCGGTGAGTAGGTGGGGGGCTTTACCCATTTCCCATCTGCTCGTTTGTACCCACCAACTTTACTGAGATTCGACCGATGGACTTCCTGGAAGATCGGTTCCATGTCAATTCCGTACGAAACGGCGGTGCCATAGGTCACGTAGAGCAGGTCCGCCATTTCTTTTGCCACGGCTGCCAGGTCTCCGGTCGCCATGGCCTCTTTCAATTCATCAAACTCCTCCTGAATCAGCCGGACGCGCAGGTGCTTCGTGGCTTCATTCACCTCCGACGGGGCACTCTGCACCAAAATCTCAAACTTGCTGTGAAATGCTTCCACCATGGCCTGTTCGCTGGTCATTGTGCTCCTTCATTCAATCTCAAATGGCAAGGTTTTCCGTGGGACGACCTCCGTCGGTTCAAGGATGGGAATGTCACGATCGGAGGAGACACCCAATTCTTTAAATCGGCGTGCGGCCGGGAGAATACGTGTTTCTAAGGAACCGATGGCGCGATTGTACGCCGAGACGCTCTTCCCGAGTGATTGGCCGACATCATTCATGTGTCCGGCCAACACGGCCATCCGTTCATACAACTCTTTCCCGAGGCGCCCGGCTTCTTCAGCATGGGCGGTCATTCGTTCCTGGCGCCAGCCATAGGCCACCGCACGGAGCAAAGCGATGAGGGTCGAGGGGGTAGCCAAGACAATCCCGTTAGTAAAGCCTTCTTCAATCAGTCTGGGGTTCTGATCCAGCGCCGCACCAAGAAATTGCTCGCCGGGCAGGAAGAGCACGACGAATTCCGGAGTACGGTCGAATTGTGTCCAATAGGCTTTCAACGATAATTCATCCATGCGACTCTTGACTTGAGCCGCATGGCGGCGCAAGGCTTCGGCCTGTTGCGCTTCATTCTGCGCGTCATGGGCGTCGAGATAGGCGGAGAGAACGGTTTTTGCGTCGACAATGATCTGCCGTCCCCCCGGTAACTGAACGACCATATCCGGACGAAGACGTCCCTCGTCACCGGTGACGGAGAGTTGCTCGACAAAATCGCAGTGGTCGACCATGCCGGCGAGTTCGGCAACACGTTTCAGTGTAAGCTCCCCCCATTGGCCGCGCACTGCTGGGGCTCGCAAGGCCTTGACCAAGTTGCCGGTCTCTTGCTGCAGCCGTTGCTGGGAGTCGGCCAGTGATTTCAGGTGTTGATCTAGTCCGCCGTAGGCCGACTGACGAGATTGTTCCAGTAGCCGCAATTCTTCATTGTAGCGGTGAAGGGAATCATGAAGGGGGCGAACTAATG
>JAOUGT010000207.1 GCA_029865485.1 Nitrospira sp. | reverse complement strand
GCTCGAGAAACGTTCGGCGATCGGCATCGCTCAAGAAAATCGCTTCTTGCCGATCGCCCCGGGCCGTTAGATGATAGACCGCGCCAGCAAACTCCAGTCGAAGCGGTCGTGCCATGATGAATGCTTAACAGGAACGTTGTAGAAAGTAAAGGCCTGACCCTATACTTGCTATCCGAAATCGAGGCGTGGCTTGCGGGCCATGGGGGAGAGCGCAGCGAGGGAAGTTGTAATAAGTCAATAGGCATGCCTGCCCCCCCCAATTCGTCCAAGGGAACGTCATATCTCATAGGCTCGGTTACGCAGTCCTATTGCGAGGAAGCCGACGGGGACTTATACTGCCTTGGGGCGCCCTCCGGGTTTTGTGCAGAGCCAGATAATCCATAGTTCGATGAATGGGAGAAAGGAGAGTCAATGAAAGCTGAGTTCACAGCAATTATTGAACCGGCACCCGAGGGAGGCTACTGGGCCATTTGTCCCGAGATTCCCGGCGCCAACGGGCAAGGGGAAACGATTGAGGAAGCCAAGGATAGTCTGAGGCAGGCCATCGAATTGATTCTCGAAGACCGCAAGGCGGACATTCTTCGTGGGCTGCCTGAAGACGCCATCCAGGACAAGGTACTGATCGGGTGAAACGCCGAGACTTGGAGCGCAAGCTGCGGATCGCTGGCTGCTATTTGAAACGGGAAGGTGCTTCCCACTCCCTTTGGATCAACCCCAAAACTGGAGTTGTCGAAGCGGTCCCGCGGCATTCCGAGATCAAAGAGCCATTAGCGAAGAAAATCCTGAAGAATTTGAATTCTGAGTGAGCGACCGAACAACTCGTTCACAGGATGTGGCAAGAGTCAGCAAATAGGGGTCGTTCAGAAATTGCTCTCTGACCCCGATTCATTCTTAACCACGTGTTGGTGCTGACTTGTGAGTCCCAAGCCCTGAGTTCCTGACACGGGGCTCATGTTACTCAGCATTCTCCATACTCGGCACGAGCGTGAATGCGCATGTATCACCGTGTCGTGGCGTTCGCATGAGAACTACAGGTATCCGACCCCATAACTCGTCATGTGGAAGTTGTCCGTGACGTCGTAGCCGATTCCGACGTCGTACCACCACTGATTACGAAAGTCGGTGCCCGGCGCATCGCCGATCAAGGTATAGCCTCCGTCGAGATAGGCAAGCCACCGATCCGAGAGGCTCTTGGTCAGCTCAACTCCGAAGCCCTCATCGAACTCGCCCGTGCCGAGCCCGCGGTCGGCATCCGCAGTCGGAAACTTGATCTTTCCGGTCAGCGCCACGAGCGGCAGGATGGTGTTCTCCTCGACCACGTAGTAGCGGCCTCCCAGAATGAGATCGCCGAGACCGCTGTCGGTTGTTGCAGATGTCAAGGAGCTGTCCCCTGGACTCTTACCCCTTCTTGCTCCAGCGCCTGCAGGTGCTGCAGTCGTTCGAGTGACGTTGCCGGTTCGCGTCGGAACTCCTCCGACCAATCGGACGGCTCCGGTTCCGGAGATGCTGATGAAGGGAGTGGTGAGACTCACGTCCCCGTCACGAAAAATCCTCCGGATGGTCATGGGCGCATAGACGACGTTCGTTTTGGAGTCCGTCCCGTACGAGCCGCTCGAATAATTCACCGTCGCGCTGACTCGCCATTGCGGGGACGGTCGAGGCGGCCCCTCGGCTTCAGCCGCAATCGCCCACCCCGTGCCTCCCTCACCGAGGAGAGCCAGCACGACCACGAGGATAATCCCCAGCCGCATCCGATGGCGTACACACCTTACGCACAGAAGGGGGTTGCCGTTCGATCGTCCAACTGTTGAGTGCATCGGACCCACCCTTCTTCCAGTTCAGCCGCACGAGCATCGCCTGCCTACCGACACGCGATGCTCGATTCGCGGTGACCGTTCTTGACGTCCCTGACAGAACTTAATGGCCCTTTCCGCCCCGTTCTGCCCTTTCATGCTGTGGCTTCTCCGGGCGCTCGGTCTGCGTGTGTTCCCGCATTCGTTCACGTTCACGCGTCCGTTCTTGTTCCTTGAGCTGATCTTTTTCTTTCAGCTGTTCTTTTGTCTGGAGCTTGTCCTTGTCCTGAAGTTGCTGCTGTGTCTTCAGCTGATCACGGTCACGATCACGATCCTGTGCTGACACGATGGTGACGACCGCGCCCGGCAACAGTATGGCCGTTGCCACCGCTATGGAAAGCATCACTCTGCACTTCACCAGGCACCTCCTTGCGCACATAACCGTAGGCGACATTGCTCACGGTACTCGCAGGCACTCGGCCCGCCCATTCGACTTGTTCTTGTTATCCAGCCATACCAGTTACCCCAACGGCACAGTTACCGGCCCATGCCACGCTCAGCCCGTTCAGGCCTCTCCGGTCTCTCAGGCTTCTCCATGTGCGGGCGCTCTGGTCGCTCCGGGCGACTGATCCTGTCCTGGTCCTTGGTGCGTAATCGATCCTGATCGGGATCCTTCAATTTGTCCTGTGTCTTGAGTCGATCCCGGTCCAGATCGGGATCTTTCAGCTTGTCTTGCGTCTTCAACCGGTCCTTGTCCCGGTCTTGGGCCCACGATAGCGATGTCAGGCCAATAGGAAACAGCAGCGCTGTTGCGACCACGATGGATAATATCTTTCTGAACTGCATAGGTACCTCCTTGTACAGATGACCAGAGCGACAGTGCTCTCGTCTGGCTAGCATTTTCGCTTAATACGAACTGAGCCCGTGCTCAGAGAAATAATGGTGCAGATCCTGTCGCGCCACAACGTTCGTCTCTTCCGACCACACGTCAACCGGATTCAAGTCGTCAGTCAGGATTGGCGCCGCGCGAGTATCTGGCGCGAAGCGGTTGTTCCAGCCACGATTTGCGTGCTGATTCCGGTACAGCGCCTCACAGTCAACGCGGCCTTTGCCGTCTAGGTCAGGACGAACTCGCAGGGCGGCATTCGAGGCAAAAATAACAACGTTGCCCAGCTCATCGCGCGATGCCTCGGTCGGCAAGGCAAGGACCTCTTTAAAATGTTGCTTGAGGGTTGCAGCTATCGCCCGGACGACCGGTCCATCCCAGCCTTTGGATTCGAGATTGAGGGCAACAATGCCGCCGGGGTTCAGCCGTGAGGCCGCCAAGCCAAACGCTTCTTCGGTGACAAGGTGAAACGGGATGGAGCTGCTGCCAAAGGCATCCATCGCGACAATGTCGTATTTCCCGTTCTCCGCAATCAGGAATTGGCGACCATCCATGGCAAACATTCGGGCCTCGGACGGCTCCAGGCCGAAGTGTGCGTGCGCGACTTTCACCACGACGGGATCGATCTCGACGGCATCGACGCGCCACCCGTCAGCAGTGAAGTCTTTAATCACGGAACCGCCCCCGACTCCCACCAACAGCATCTTCCCCGGTTTCTCGGCGATACACCGAGTCAGGCCCATGACCGCCACATACGGGAAGTACGACTCCCACGATGCTGGATTCACAATCGTGTGGGTCCCGCCGTCGATGAGCAACATCCGTGTCTTCGTCTCGGGGCTGTCAAGTACGCGAATCTCGGCATACGGACTCTGTTCGATGGTGATCACGCCTGGTTCGTGGCTGTTCCCAACAGAAGACAGACGCCACAGACCGCAAACTCCCAGGAGCGTCGCGGTCACGGCGGCAACCTGCTTTCCTCTCGAAGTCAATTCGAGCGCTAGCCCAACGATGGACGTGACGAGCAAAATACCGCCGATCAGGAGCGTCAAGCGGCTGACACCGACATTGGGAATGAGCACAAAACCGGTCAGCAATGCGGCCACGACGCTGCCGACGGTCGAAATGGCGTAGAGATCACCGGCTGTCCGGCCAACCACGTGCAGGCTCTCTGCTTGCACCCTGATGGCATACGGGCTGACCATGCCAAGCAGCGTTAACGGCGGCACGAATAAGATGAACGCGGCCACAAGAACCGCAAAACGCAGACCGAAAGGCTCGGCGATGAACAAGATAGGTGTTCTTAGCCACGGGATCAGCAGCGTCCAGATTCCCGCTCCGGCCAGCAGGGAATACAGACGGAGTACTGTCGCTCCCTTGTCCGCCCAGCGACCGCCAATAGCATACCCCACACTCAGGGCGACGAGCGTCACGGTGATCAGAGCAGACCACAGGAATAGACTCACCCCGTAGAACGGACCGAGAATGCGCGTCCCCAGAATCTCGATCGCCAACACCGCAGCGCCACCGATAAACACCGCGGAGTAGATGCGCCACTTGTTCATTAGTTAGCCCTTCTCGCAATTAGCGCCGCGGAGTGTTCGGCACGCGGGTCACATAGATCCCGGCCATTCCCTCCTCTTCAGTACCCCCTTCGATCCCCATCTTGGCGTTGATGGCCAGCCAGTCT
Organism: Nitrospira sp.; assembly: GCA_029865485.1. Classification (GTDB taxonomy): domain Bacteria; phylum Nitrospirota; class Nitrospiria; order Nitrospirales; family Nitrospiraceae; genus Nitrospira_D. The sequence continues at coordinate 1,367 of JAOUGT010000207.1, read as the reverse complement.
GCGCGCAGCCCCTCGCGCTCCAAGCCCAACTCGGTGATAGTCGAGCCCGTTGGCGCGTCCGGGTCAAGCATCTGGCCGGCCATGGTGGTGTCGAGCACCGTCTCAATCACCTGTCCGGGACCGTGACCGAGATAGATACCCACCACGTCACCTTTCACGGCCTTGAAGGCTGCCTTAAAGGTCTCACCCACCCCAGCCGAGACCGCGACGAACGCGGAGGAGCGCCAGCGCGCCGGCTCGCCGTCGTCCTCGGCGCCTTCCTGTCCGTGTCCGGTCGCGCTCACGCAGGGGGTCTTGCCCGAGTAGTTCCAGAACAGGAACTCGTTGAACCCGGAGTCGGTTGTCGCTACGACCTGGGTCATACCGGGACTGACGTCATGAACGAAGATGCCCTGGTTCACGGGCACCTGTTTTTCCTGCCAGCACCCCGTAAAGTCGCAGGTGCTGTTCGGATCCTGCTCAATCGTCCCATCCTCGCAAACCAGTTGTCTATTGCAATAGTCGATCCGGTCCTTGCTGCCTTCCGTCGGGCAGTACAGGCGCACTGTCTTAGTCGCTGTTCCCCAGGCCCCCCAGAAGCCGACGTAACGGCCGTCGAATGCACCACCCTCGCCGAGGTGCTTGAAGGTCTGACTGGCAGACTGTCCTGGGACGGGTTCGCCGATGCGCACCAGTGTTCTGAGCTGCGGCTTGTGCGCCAGTGGGGCAAGGTAGATGCCGCCCCGAGTGGGGGTCTCTTCGTTGTCGAAGCCGGCAAACACCACCTTTGGACCCGCGGCGCTGGGTGGGGAGGTAGAGCCAAACACGGTAGTAGTACCCGGGATTATAGTGTCCGTATTGTTAGCGATCATCACCACCGGCTGGGTGCCAGCCGCAGGTTCCAGAGCGCCCTCAGACGATGGAATCGCCTTGTTCTTCAAGATCCGGAAGAACACGCCAGTCCTTCCGATGCCGCCCACCGTGTAGTTCCCCTTGAACACGATAGTGCCGCCCATGGTCACCGAGGGTGCCCCCGGAAACACGTCGAACGGCGTCGGCGGCTCCACGCCGGGCACCGCGAAGAACCCGAAGTCGGGCACGGCGCCGAGCTTGGCGGCGCCGGTGATCAGCGGGCCGAAGGGGTTGGTGTAGATTCCCGTCGTCCCAGCTCTAGTTTCATCGCTGCCAGCCGGGATATACCTCCACACCGGCTGGTGATTGCCACGCGTCGCGATAGTGTCCGACGACATGTCGATGCGCGGGGAGGACCGGAGGCTTCCCTGAGACCGCTCAGCGCTTCAGGGCATGAGCGGTGATCCACTCCTTCGCCTCAAAGGCGACATTCATGAGCGCCTCGAGGTCGTTGAGCCCGAATGAGGTACCGTTAC
>JAOUGT010000206.1 GCA_029865485.1 Nitrospira sp. | reverse complement strand
CACTGCTTGTAGGACGCACTACATCCCCCGTCTCCGGAAATATTCTCGTAGTCGCTGGTATTGGGCATCTTGCACAAGCTGCGGCGCGACCTGCGCGATCTCGTCCAAACATTGACCCAAGTCCCGGGGCGCCCACTGTTGGTCCGCTATTACAGCATTTAGCAGACGCAGAGCATCTTCCGGGAATCGTTCGCACAACCCTGATTCGTGCAGAAGATGTATAACGTAGTCTGGATGTTCAATTGGTCGCAGCCAGTCCTGTACCGCAGCCAAAGCATCAGAAAATTCTGATCGAGCAGCAATGGCTAGCCGGGTCAATGATTCGGCGATTCGCGGTGTGGCAAGGTCGCGGGACTTGGGCCAGACTTGTTGCCAGAACGGCTTGACACGGTTCTTCCAGTAGTCCTCGCGCTGGTCGGCCGCTCCCTCAAGTGCCTGAGACAGCGCCTGTGCAGACTCCTCGAGCCCTTCTTGGGGGAGCGCACCAATCGCGGATCGGAACTCATCCACGGTGTAGCCCTCGGTCGGCCCGAGCGCTGCGTAAGTCAGGAAAGCTGCAAACTGCTGCCGGTGTTCTCCGAGCTCAGCGTAGTGGTTTGCGCTCTTCAGAAGCTGTGGTTTGAACGCGATCAGCAAGGGCTGGTACAAGCGTGGCGACCACAGAAAACCTTCCCACACCGCTTTTGCTTCGTCTGGATTATCCCAACTGAACAGGGGCAACAAGGATTGCTCAGTCCAAGTTCGATCCACGCGGAAGAGCGCAATCAATCTCGAACCCAGCAGGACCCGCCCATGGCGGAACCGGCCCACCTGCACATCGCAGATTTGCGTGAAGAAGGGCTTAATGTCGGCTGGAAGCTGATCGTTATCGTTCGGATTGCGTTTGAACCAAAGGTTGATCAGCGCCTGTGTGACATGTCCGACGGGATGATTGATGGCTTCGGTAACAGGCTGATCAATCGGCTCGCCATTGCTTGTCATCCCAGTTCCTGCTTCGAGTGGCAGAGCTAGAACTCGGCGGCACAGGTTCAGCAGAATTTCCTCGTGCTGATTGATCGACTTTGATACGGTCTCAATCCACCACGTTACACCGTGGGCAAGCTCCTGAATGACAGGATCGGGCATGGTCTGCACCAGAGGCGCGGCGTAACGCCAGGATCTCAACACCATGCCCTCTTCGCTCCAGGCCTGCAGGGCCTCGCGCCATCGGCTAGATGGCCACACGCCATCCTGTGCAAGATCGCATAGCGCGTACAAGCTGTGAAAGAAGCGGGTGCGGCAGACGTCGCGCCACGTGTCCTCGTAGAATGGTCGAGGTTCGGGTGGCGGCTTTGTAAGCCATGGAACGAGTTCACGCCGCGTTCGAGGTGCGATGTCGACATCCCGGCTGTCTTCATAGTCTGGATCGCCACTGCCGCTCATCCAGTGGGAAAACTCGTCACGCTCGTTGGCCGCCAACTGCCACTGCGGATAGGCATCGGACAGTTCCGCTAAACGCGCCACAGCGCGTACTCCCAGAGTGAGACCCGAGGCATTCAATTTGGCCAAATGTAGCCAGACCGAACGAGCCACTAAGTCTTGCCACCGTTCTGGTTCCAGATCATCCCGGTACATCTCGCGCGGTGGGCCAGCCAAGATGGCGGCCTCCAGACGAGCCTGAGCAGCTCCTGCTAATTGGTCCCCCTGCAGAATGAATAGTCTGAACACCTCCCGCCCCGTATCCGTAGACCACAGCCACCAGGCGCCATCGGCAAGTAGCCAGTCCACCCACTGCTCGGGAACGATGCACGCCTCCTGGCTGGCGGCAAACAGGGACAGGCGTTTGAAGGTGGGATACGGCAACGCGAACCAATCCTGGGCAATCCGCGTCGCATGAGCACCGTCTTTGCCACGAAGCGCTAGCCACGCATCGCGCAGTAATTCGAGCAGGCTCACCCAGTCGCGGAACCCCCGGTTCTGCCAGTGCGGAGTAATGGACGGTAGATCCCAGTGTGATCGGTCGCTGCGGTCGTTGGCCTCACCCAGTTCGCGCAACAAGTCCAGCGCATCACGCACCAGTTGCTGAAAATCCTCCAGTAGCGTCGGCAAGGAAGATGCCCAATGCTCGTCCGCAAGGTCGCACAGGGTTGAATGTACGTGATCGGCAGCCAGCACCAGCTCCCAATCCACCAATTGTCGCAAGCGCGTGGGTTCGCCCGGGCTCTCTTCTTCGGCACTCCAGTGAAACGGCTTCTTCAAGGCCACTTGGGGAGCGAGCAGCCCGCGCAATTCCAGGCGTAGCGTGGTGGTCAGCCCCTCCCGCTTCAGCCGACCTTTCCAGCGGTAGAGATCGAGATCACGCCACGATGATTTCACCCTGCCGCTAAGCAGCAGACGCCAGAGCGTGTGCATCAAGGGACCAGGAATGGCCTTGGGTGCCTGTGAGCGGATTTCATCCAGTTCGGTGGTCTTACCGTCACGCTCCAGTGAGGCAAAGTGGTCTAGTTCGTTTTCGATCAACCGTGGCCAGCGGTCGTACAATTGGCTGCCACGTTGCGCGATCCAGATGATTAGCCTCGGATCATCTAGATGGCGCGTGGACCAGCGAGCTAGATGAAGCATCACGTCGTCCCACTGGCTGCCGGTGATGCCACCGGAAACCAGCAGCATTGGTGGCGCGCGGTCATAGGGCGCTGGTCGGCGAATCAGGCTGAAGCGCAATTTGGTGTCTGTCTCGTCGCGTGGTGGCACGCCGAAGCGAGCCAGATCGCTGTGCTGAAAGCGTTCGTCCGAGAATGCCTCCAGCAACCAGTCCAGCGAAGGGACGGGGTTGAAGTCGGCAAAACGTTTGGCTGGCAGCCCCGATTTGTCCGACAAGGCCCACAACATCCGGCCGACAAAATCGTCTTGTTGCGTGCTTGCCGAAGGCCGGGCCAGGGCGTGGCTGACGACGATCCGCTCCTTACCCAGTACGCCATCGCGGTAAGTATCCGCCCAGACGTGCAAGGTTTTGTGTAGTGCCGAATGGTCATGACTACCGGCAGGCACTTGGTAGAGGATTGGTATGACACCCTTGGCCTCCCACTCGATAGTCCTGCGGTGTTCCTGTCCGGCCTCGCAATCGCCCAGCGCCCAGGCCTGCGGCGTGACTTCGCCCAACATTCGGTCGGCAGCTAGCGCATCCATCATGTAGCGCAGCACCGGATCGTTGATGCTGTAACCCACGAAACACACCATATAGTTGCGGAACAGCTCGCCCACGAAGCGGGCCGCCCAGCGTTCGGTGAGGTAGGCCAGACCGAAATCGCCACTGGTGATCACCAGACGATTCAAGACCGTGTCGTCCGTGTTTTCGGGCAATAGGCCGTGCAGGTAGACTAGCCCGTTCCAGCGGCTGTTCTTTGGGATCGGCAACATCGGCGCGGCATAGGCCTGGAACGCTTGGCCTGTGCGTTCGGCCGCAGTATGAAATACGCGGTCGAAGTTGGTGGTGACCAGCCTCAGCGCGCCATCACGGTTGCGCGCCAGACGCAGCAGCGCGGCCTGCGTATCGGTGGCCCCCTTTTGACTCAGGTTTGGCTTCAGCGCTCGCTCAAGCGCACGGCGGACGGCCAGGCGTTGTCCCGGCAAACGTCGCTCTAGCAGGTCGAGCGTGGCGTCGAACTGCCCGCGGTCGAATGCCTCCCGCTCAATATCTGAGAATGCCGTGCCATTCAGCTGGTAAATCTGCTCCACCAACCCTTTGAAGCCTGGCAAACCGGCGGGGTAGGAAATACCGGCGCCGCAGAAGAACACCACGCGGCCTTCCTCATGCGCCTGCAAGAGCGCATCCGGGATATCGGGGCCATTGATGACGAATTGCATTGCTTATATTACCTGTTCAATACGCGCGTGCACACGAGCAACTGAAATCTGAGCGGGAATTAACGGAGCTCGGTGCCGCACCGGCAAGCGCGGAGCAACCGGAGGTTGTGTATCGACTATCCAGTGCAGTCACAGGCAATACGCAATAACCGTCTTGCATATGTAGCAAAGACAGAAGTTGAATACCGGAGGATTCCAACATGACCAGGGAAGTATGTAGCTAGTATTATTCGCTACAACAGGCCATGTCGTCGATGAGGGGTCGGTTAGGTTGATGTCGGTGCAGCGTGGGTAATTCGTATCTCTATGAGGGCTTCGCAGGTATTACGCTGCGCTTTTCTTGAACGATGCCACAAGTACACGCTTGGCTTTGCCTAGACTGCGACGGTTCTTACGAATATGGTCGAGCTCACGGGCTGTTTCTGCAGTGATATACGACTCATGACAACTAGCACAATGGACGACCGGGATGTTTTCGACAACGACAAGATTGCTACCGCGACCAAAGCTCTTGGTCGTCTTCCTAATGACAGCCCCCTGAGCGCCGCAAAAATCACACTTCATTATTCTCCCTCACGATAGGTGGTAATGACCACTGCCTTGTCCGTTGGGCCCAGCTTCAAGACAACTCCCACCTTTTCACCATCACAACCTGTTCCGGAGAATACGTACTTCCGTTCTTTAGTGACTCGGTCGAGCTGCCGTTCAATAATTTTTCCCGTGAGCACAACGTGTTCGATGTCTTCATCGAGAAGATCATCTTCGCCCATTTCCTCCAGCGCATGAATGGAAAGGATGTACCGGCGTTTACGAACAAGTGCGCGGAATTTCTTCAGCTCTCGCTCGTACATCTGAAAGTCATTCTACGCTGGACCGATACTCCCCTCAAGAGGCGTTCGCTCCATAAAACGCGGGTTCTGAACTGTTCATCATTCTCGCCGAGAAAATGTGGGCATGAATACCTAACCAGACAATCTGTTCAAGAATGACAAAGAAGTATCGTGCTGCGCTACTCCCCACTCCCCGCCATGTCGTCGATGAGGGGGCGATTGATGTCGGTGCAACCGCAACAGATCGTATCGAAGAGCGTGTCGGCGTCTGCGACAAAATTCTTCTCGTCGGTGAGCTTGTCCGCGATGACCTGGGCATAGCAGATGTCGCAGAGCATCATCAAGCCGCGCGATACGCCGACAGTTTTTCGTCCTGCACTTGTACCCATGGGGCCTATACCGATCCTTTCTGAAGAGCCATAAAGAAATCTTCGGCTTCAAGATCGATCCCGCACTGCTGACACTCATGCGGTCGATCTTCGGGAGGAACATCTAACGGTGTCCGATCGATGCGCCCCCCGCAGACGTGGTAAAACCGCCCACGCGCATTTTCGTCGTCCAGCGGATCACTTTCGTATACCAGCACCATAAGATTTCCACTCCCTCGTTTGTCTGCGAAGTATAACGAGCCCTGATTTGCAACCGCAACCACCGGCAGACACCAAAACGCAAGGTTAGGTCGAGGTTAAAAAAGAATTCGATTTACCCGCTCTTCACCCTTAGCCTCTGGCCTAGGACTCCCTGCTACACCTGAAACTGTGCTTCGTACAGCCCCGCGTACACGCCGCCTCGTGCCAGCAATTCATCATGGCGGCCATCTTCGACTAACTGACCATTCTCGAGCACGAGAATCCGGTCCACATCATGCAAAGTCGACAAGCGATGGGCGATGATGAAGGTCGTTCGTCCAGCTGTAAGTTCGTTCAAGGCCTCCCGGATTTTGACTTCGGTCTCCGTATCGATATTGGATGTCGCCTCATCAAAAATGACAAGGGGTGGATCTTTCAACAGCACCCGGGCGATCGAGACACGTTGCTTTTGTCCGACCGAGAGTTTCACACCCCGTTCACCGA
>JAOUGT010000205.1 GCA_029865485.1 Nitrospira sp. | reverse complement strand
TGACCCCCGGGTTTTCCGGAGCTGATTTGGCTAACATCATCAATGAGGCGGCGTTGTTAGCTGTGCGCCGTGGCAAGGATCAGGTCGGTATTTCCGAATTACACGAGGCGGTCGAGCGAGTCATTGCCGGCTTGGAGAAGAAGAATCGCGTCCTGAATAAGATGGAGAAGGAGCGGGTGGCCTATCATGAAACCGGCCATGCCCTTATTGCCATTTCATTGCCGGGGATGGATCAAGTGCAGAAGATCTCTATTATTCCTCGAGGTGTCGCGGCGCTCGGGTATACATTGCAGCTGCCTACAGAAGACCGGTTTCTGATGACGAAATCGGAATTGGAGAATAAAGTGGCGGTGCTGCTCGGTGGGAGAATTGCGGAAGAAACGATCTTCGGCGAGGCTTCCACGGGGGCGCAGAACGATCTTGTCAAAGCCACGGACATCGCGAAAAGCATGGTGAAGGCGTATGGCATGAGTGAAAAACTCGGCATGATCACGCTAGAGCGAGAACGACAACCACAGTTCCTCCAGCTTCCAGTTGCGTCTGAAAAGGGTGATTACTCCGAAGAGACCGCCCGTGAAATTGATTGCGAAGTTCGCCGGATCATTGATGAGCAGTATGGACGTGTGCGGCGATTACTGGAGGAGAAGAAAGTCGTGCTGCAACAAGGGGCGACGCTCTTGTTGGAGCGAGAGGTGATTACAGGGGCGGAGCTGAAAGCCATCATGGAGGCAAGGTAATTGGGGGATGGCGACAATCTTGCGGTCATCGACGACGATCATGATCGAGGGAATGCTCAATCATGTGAATGGTCGGGCCGACGAACTGAGCGAAGCCGGTGAAATCTCAGGCGGCCATATCTATTGAAAAGCACGTGATTCACTGCCGAGGGGCCTGGACTCTCCCGAACCTGGTTCAACTGGAACGGCAAATCCAAACCCTCCGGTGGCCCGATGTATCCGATGTCCAGTTTGACACCGTGGATGTCACGGCCATGGATACGGGAGGGGCACTGTTACTCCAACGCTGCCTCAAGAGCATTCCTCGGAACGGTCAGGGGAGTGCTCCCAGGGGGTTGCGACCAGAATTCGCGGACCTACTTGAGAAAGTCCAAATGCAGCGGCCTCGGCCCGAGCAAGGGGCGGCGGCCCGTGGTGCGAACTGGGCGGAGCGTATCACGCGTGTGGTAAAGGCTCGGCAAGCGGCAGCCCTCCGCGCACTCGCATTCATCGGAGAAAGCACCATTGCATTCGGCCAGGCATTGGTGCACCCACGTACCATTCGGTGGCGGGCCCTTTTGCGGTTCGTCGAGCTGGACGGCGTGCGAGCATTACCAATCACCGGGCTCTTGACCTTTCTGGTGGGCATCGTCATCGCCTATCAAGGAGCAGAGCAGCTCAGAAAGTTCGGCACGAACATTTTTATCGTGGATCTGGTCGGTATCTCGCTCTTACGAGAAATTGCGCCATTGATCGTGGCCATCCTTATCGCCGGTCGTTCGGGATCGGCCTATGCCGCGGAGATCGGCACCATGAAGGTCACGGAAGAATTGGACGCGGTCCGGACCTTGGGTATCTCGCCGATGAATCTGCTCGTCTTGCCAAGGGCGCTGGCCTTGGTGATCGCCCTGCCTCTCCTGACGGTGTATGCGGATGCCGTGGGTGTGTTCGGCGGGATGCTCATTGCCTTGGGGGAGCTCAACGTGAGCTTTGTCGAATTTGTTTCTCGGTTTGAGGAAGCCGTTCCGGTGCGACACTTCTTGATCGGGCTGGGGAAGGCCCCATTTTTCGCGGCCCTCATCGCCTTGGTGGGTTGCTATCAGGGATTTCAGATCAGGGGTGGTGTCGACGATGTTGGTCGTCACACGACGATCAGTGTCGTGCAAGGCATCTTTCTCGTCATTGTGTTCGACGCGATCTGTAGTATCCTACTGAATTGGTGGGATCTCTAGCAGGCTGTTGATAAAGGCCGCCAGCGGCGTTCTCGCGTCGCTTAGAGGCTCAACGTACGGGATAGAGTACGATTCGCCTCTTCGCTCGCTGCGGTCTTGCTGGACGGCCTTTCTGAACAGCCTGCGGGGCATCCAGACCCGGTCACCCACCCTGATAGTAAGGATGCCTGTGCAGGTGAAGGCTGGCGTCACAGCTCAGGAGCAATCGGCTTGCATGTGTGACCGTGTTCTCGTTCAGTAAGAGGGAAGCGCCAGTGAAGCCGTCTGCCACGAACATTGACAGGCCGGTGATTGAAGTCGATCGCGTCTCGACAAAGTTTGGACAGGCTGTTGTTCATGAGAGTATTAGCCTCTCCATCCGCCGCGGAGAAATCTTTGCGATTGCCGGCGGCAACGGATGTGGCAAGACGACGCTGTTGCGCGAAATCATTGGTCTGATTACACCTTCGGCTGGAACGATACGGCTGTTTGGCCTCGATAGCCGAAAATTGGAAATGGGTGATGGTCATCCCGTTCACCGCCGATTTGGAGTGATGTTCCAACAGGGTGGCTTGTTCAGTTCACTCACGTTGGCGGAAAATGTCGCGGTGCCGTTGCGAGAGCATACGACATTGAGCGCCGGCCTGATCCGCGAGATCGTCGCAGCTAAGATCGCGATGGTGGACTTGCCACCGGACAGTGCCGTGAAGTATCCCGCTGAACTCAGCGGCGGTATGCGCAGGCGAGCTGCCCTCGCGCGCGCGATCGTCATGGATCCGGAATTGTTGTTTCTTGATGAGCCGACAGCCGGGCTCGATCCTATCGTGGCTGCGGCGTTCGACGAGCTCGTGCTCTCACTCAAGCGGCTCTTGGGGTTGACGGTGGTCATGGTGACACATGATCTCGACTCGCTGTGGGAGATCGCCACTCGTGTGGCAGTACTCGGTCGTGGAACGGTCCTGGGGATTGGCACGATGCAGGAATTGTCACAATCCAATGACTTGACCGTTCGAGAATACTTTCATGGTCCTCGGGGGCGTGCCGCACGCGAACAGGCAGTGCGGAACGGCCAAAGGCGAGATGCGTGAACGTTCCTCTATGAATTTATTCGTTGTGAGTGCTACGGATGGAGTGTAGTGTCAACATGGCCAACTTGGGCACCTATGAAAGATGAGAGGCTGAACGCATAACACATGGAACCAAAGGTCAACTACGTCGTCGTTGGCTCGTTTGTGGCGTTGCTTAGCGCAGCGATCCTCTCTGGTATCTTGTGGTTGGGGAAGAGCGATTACCGAGGTTCATACGATCGATACGAGGCTTACATGACGGAGTCAGTTGCAGGGCTCAGTGTGGACTCCAGCGTGAAATATCGTGGGGTCGATGTGGGTCGGGTGAAGGCCATTGCGTTACGTGCTGACAATCCGGAGGAAGTCCTGCTGACCTTGGACATTGTGCGGGGCACGCCGGTGAAGACCGATACCATTGCCATGCTTGAAACTCAGGGGTTGACAGGCCTTGCCACAATCAATTTGACCGGAGGGAGCCGCGAGGCCCCTGCGTTGCAGGCCCAAGCGGGACAAACCTATCCGGTGATCAAGACAAGCCCCTCGCTATTTTCCCGATTGGACAAGACGGCCTCCCGGCTCCTTTCGGAAGAAGGGCTGGCTCAGGTGTTGGCCGATCTTGATCTGGCGGCCAAAGGGGTGGCGAACGTGTTGGGCGATGAGAACCGCACCCTGCTGACGAAGACCATCAAGGATCTCTCGGCCGTGGCCCAGACTATCGCCAGCCACAAAACCCAGATTGAGCAAAGCTTAAACGGCGCAGCCAAAAGTGCCGAAAATGTCTCCAAGCTGACGGCGTCGCTGAATGCACAGGTTCCCCCCTTGCTCGCGCAGATCAACAAGAGTGTGATGGCTATGGATGTGGCGACCGAAGAGTTTGCGAAGACCACGAAAACCGTGGGGACGGTCGTGAATGAAGCCCGCCCTGAGTTGCAGCAATTTACCAAGCGGACCCTGCCCGAAGCTGGTCAATTGGTGACGGAGCTGAGGCAGCTCACCAATACGTTGACGCGCGTGGCGCGGGAGTTGGAACGAGAGCCGAGCGCACTGGTGTTTGGACGAAAGACCCCGCCACGCGGACCGGGGGAGTAATATCCATGAATCGTATCTCGTCACGCCCGCGTCGCTGACTCAGCGAGGCGGGCGTGACGCACAAGATGGAAAGAGAGCTCCTCTCATCTTTGTTTGCAAGATACGACATACGCTTCACGCACGACGGGAGAGATCGCAGATGAGGTGTTGGATGGTGCAGTCGGCGGCGTGTCTATTGTTGACACTGACAGCGGCCGGCTGTCTGTCGCCTCGCACGGATTCCTCGGAGGTCCATACCTATCAGTTGAGCCTTGATGGATGGCCGAGTGAGATCCGTCCCGGCACGCTTGACGGCCCGGTACTGCTTGTGAGTCCGCCTCAAGCTGAGCCCGGCTTTGAGACGCAACGCATGGTGTACGCCAAACGGCCATACGAACTGGAGTACTATGCGGTGAATCAGTGGGCCGATACGCCGGTGCGTATGCTCACTCCGTTGATGGTCCAGGTGCTCAATCAAGATCGTGCGTGGCGTGCAGTTGTTCCATTGCCAAGCTCGGTCCAGGCGAACTATCGCCTTGATACGCACGGGTTTCTCATACAGCAGGAGTTTTTTCAGCAACCCAGTCGCGTGAGGGTGATGGTCCGGGCACAGCTAGTCGACCTGAAAGAGTCAACGATCTTGAGCACGCGGGTTTTTGAGGTCGTGGAGAACGCGACGAGCGAGAATCCCTATGGAGGTGTCCAGGCCGCCAACCGAGCGGTTGGCGGGTTGCTCGATCAAATCGGCTCGTGGCTTCGGCAATGCGTGCAGCATTCGCCGGAATGCGATCGTTGATGGAGTCATTGACGTGATGAAGAGCACCAGCCTCTCTATCTTGTGCGTGCTGACGACAGCCTGTTGGTTTATGGCCTTCACCACCAGCCTTGCCGCCAGTGAGCGAAATCTGTCTCGCGGCAAAACGCTCTACGAGAAGTATTGTCTGGCCTGCCATGGCCCGCAGGGGCGGGGGGATGGAGCGGCACAGTTTGATCCTCCAGTGGCAGATCTGACATCGAGTGACGTGCTCGCGAAGCCGGATTCCCGTCTGTTGAAGAGCATCCATGAGGGGCGTCCGAATACCGCTATGGATGCCTGGAAATCCAAACTCTCAGACGAGGCCATTCGCGACGTCCTTGCCTATGCTCTGACCTTCACTCGCTGATGGGGCCGATGAAGCGGAATGAAATCATCCTAGAAACGGGGATCAGTTTCGGATCGACGTCGGGTGTGATTACCACGCGTGGTCTGATGGTGGGTCTGCATTCCAGAGCACATTCGCGCGCGATCGTGATCGGCGGGATTCTGCCCGTCGCCATTGCCGACGCCCTCGGCATCCACGTGATAGAAGAGTCGAAGAACAGCAGCACTCCGAGACAGATCTGGAAGGCCACGCTCGCGACATTCGCTGCAAAGTTCGTGATCGAGGCTACCTTTGTGATACCGGTCATGGCCGGTCCACTCGATCATGATCGGCGTAATTTGTGGGCTGACCTTGCTGACGGTCCTCAGTTTCTTTCTAACACAGGCACAAGCGATCTCTTTATGGAAAGTGATAGGAGAACACCTGGTCATCACCCTGTGCCTGGTGGTGATCACGCATGCGGTCGGTGATTGGGTGAGGGGCTTTTGGAAAGTGGAATGATAGGACGTTCACGTTGAGCTCCTGTGTGCCGCAAGACGATACGATGGAACGGGACTCTGCTCAGAACGAGACTTATGATCATCTCATCACGCTCTGGACGTCCGGGGTTCGGGACTACCACACGATGCTCTCCGACTATCTTACGGCCAACTCGATCTTCGTGGCGGTCATCGGCCTGCTCATCTC
>JAOUGT010000203.1 GCA_029865485.1 Nitrospira sp. | reverse complement strand
AATGAGAAGTCCGAAAAATACCGCGCGCCTTTCCCGATCTTGATCGTCGCATGGGGCAGGACCTGCATGCCGCCATGGGGACCGTGGTAGTGGCCTTCGGTATAGATCAGCGATGCGCCTGGTCCGAGCTCCATGACGGCCTGCATCCGATGTTCCGCTGCTTGCGCGAGAGGAAAGAGGCAATGCGACAGCACTCGCGCCTGCGCCCCTTCGCAGATCTGTACGTCGATCTTGATCTGCTGGACCCCGGTCGGGTGGGCGAGCCCGAAACACATGTGGATGGGCTGAGCGATCTGTACTCCCGCTTCGACGATCAGTTTTCCGACGATGGCGTCCGGCGTTTCTTCCAGCTCGACGCGGAGACCGGGGACTGTCCGCCGGCTCAGGATGTGATGCCCATGCGCCACGACATGCGCAATACTCGTATCATCGAGAATCGAGGGTTCAGCTCCGACCATCGGAAGGGTGCGTCTCAGGTCGTCAAGGTCTGACATAGTTGCACACTTCTCCATCGCAACGGACGCAGGTGCGTCCCCGGAAATGGTCGACGGCTTCACGGGGACTGCCGGAGAAGATGATGCGGCCGGCGCAGAGCTGCGAGGCCCGGTCGGCAATGAGCGCGACTTCTTCCTGATGGGTGATCAAGATGATGGATCCGCCGCCGGCTTTCACGGCGCGAATGATGCCGATAATGTGTGCGATCGAGAGCATATCGATTCCCGCAGACGGCTCATCAAGGATCGCCAGCTTGGGGTTCATCGATAACACCGAGGCAAGTTCGATCCGGTGGCGCTCCCCTCCGCTGAGAGCTTTATCCACCCGGCGATGCAGATAGCGGTCCGGGTCGAGACCGACTTGCTTCAGCGCCGGTACCGGATCGTAGTCCGGTTTTCCCAGCGCGAGATATTCGCGGACGGTGACCCCTTCGAATCGTGCCGGCTCCTGCCAGGCGAGCGTGAGCCCCAACCTCGCCCGCTCATACATCTTGAGTGGCAAGAGGTCCGTCCCGTTGAACAGGATATGGCCTCCGCTCGGCACATAACCCTCACATCCCATCAGCACATAGGCCAGTGTGGTTTTGCCGGAGCCGTTCGCGCCGAGGAGCGCATGAATTTCTCTTGGGTAGATCGTGAGGTCAAGCCGGTCGAGGATCTTCTGATTGCCCACCGCAAAGGTCAGATTGCGAATGTCTAAGAGCGGAAGAATCACGACACACCACACCTCTCCAAATATTCACTGTGCATCATGCGTGCCTTGACTCAGTGCCCATTCAGCAGGCCGCTTCCCTTATGAGTCAATCAATCAAATCGTGGCGTTCTGCGGCAAGCGGATAGAATCCACTGGGGAATTAGTCCCCACTGATCTGCTCCTTCGACCGTTCTCCTCATCAGGTGGGAATGCTCATGGACCTGAAGGATCAATGACTTCTCGATAGGTCCGGCAAATGGCATCGTCATTGCTGTAGTGAGAGACTTGGTTGCAAAAGTCGATCAGATAAAAAGGAAGTCTGGTGCTGAGGCAACATCAAACCTATAACCAAACAAGGAGTGCTATGGCCAAAGCAGTCGAAGAAGAAAAAGCCGTTGCCACAAAGAAGCCAGGTGAGATTGCATCGCGGGTGGAGGACCTCGAGCATTGGATGGAGCGCTTCATGGACGACATGTGGCGGCGCCCGTTTCCCAGCCTCTTTGGGCGGGATCGCTGGTTGCCCATCCGCCCGTCGTCGATCCGCATGCCCTCACTCGATGTCTACGAGGAAAAGGACTCCGTCGTGGTGAAGGCCGAACTGCCTGGATTGAAGAAAGAAGATGTGGAAGTGAACCTTGTAGGAGCGAACTTGACGATCAAAGGCGAGAAGAAAGAGGACAAAGAAGTCAAAGAAGATGACTACTATCGCCGGGAGCGGTCCTACGGATCCTTCTTACGGACCGTTGCCTTGCCCTGTGAGGTGAAGAGCGAGGAAATCAAGGCGTCCTTCAAAGACGGTGTGCTGGAAGTCCGGATGCCGAAGACCGAAGAGGCCAAGAAAAAGTCCATCGCCGTGAAGATCGACTAACTGCCGTTTGAAGTCGGAGTGTATGAGTCTTCGATTCACGATTTGGTTGTGTGCCATTGTCGTTGGGGCATCCAGTTTGACGGCCTGTCAGCCTCCGACACCCAGGGCTGTCAGGGTCGACGCGCCCTCACATGCGGTCGTCATTTTCATCGACGTGACGGTGAGGACCGTCTTTTCCGCCTTCGACCTGACAGAGCAGGTTATTCAGATCCGGAATCTGGATGGCCTGCTCACCAATTTCTCGAGACGTGACCGTTAGTACGAGCTCAAGCACTCAGAAATGAAGCCGAAACGCATGCTCTTGCCTAATCCAAGGTAGGCCTTGTGGTCACTTTGTCCCTGGCTTGCAGGGTCGCCGATCGTTCGGTAGAGTGTGAAGGGACTTCTCGTTCCCATCTTGACGATTCTTTGATCCATTTCTAGGGAGAATCGATGTGGTCGCGTGACAAATTTCTGTTGATCGGCTTGCTGCTTTGGTACCTGGCCCTCTCAGTCTGGACGGCTCAGTCTCCGACCGATCCCCAGTTTTGGCTGATCTCAAGTCTGTTACCGGCTGCCTTCGTGGTGGGGTTGGTCGCAACGCACCGTGTGTTTCCTCTTTCCCATGCCTCTTACACGCTCATTACCCTCTTCCTGACTCTCCATGCGATTGGGGCTCATTACACGTATGCCCAAGTGCCGGTTGGTCAGTGGATGGATCAGGTGTTCCACCTCGGCCGGAATCATTTCGACCGGATCGTCCACTTCAGCTTCGGCTTTTTACTCGCCTACCCGATGGAAGAATTATTCCGCCTCGGTGCAGGGGTGCGAGGCTGGCTGCTGTATTATCTACCGGTCATGACGGTTCTAGGATTGAGCGGGCTATGGGAAATCATCGAATCATGGGTGGCGAGTACCCTCCATCCGGAATTGGGTGTTACATACTTGGGATCTCAAGGTGATGTCTGGGATGCCCAGAAGGACATTGCCGCCGCGCTCTACGGAGCCTTGATTTGCGTGACAATCCTTGCAGTGATTCGTGGGGTTCGAGGAACACTTCTGCCGTCCCAGGCTCAGCCGGCTATCGTCGACTCATCCACGTAAATGAAGGTTGGACTCCCAAGTCTCGGACAGGCGGAGTCGAGAAGTACTCATCTGCTCTCCGGACTTCTTCTCTGGTACGGACTGCTCTGGACCTGGTTGGCCATCGGCCCCGTCAATCGGAGAGATTGGCTCCTTGAGAATCTGCTGGCGTTCGCCTTGGTGTTGCTATTGACCCTGACCTACCGGCGGTTTCAGCTTTCAACCTTGTCCTATTGCCTGATTACCTTCTTTATGACACTTCATGCGGTGGGTGCACACTACACGTATGCCGAGGTGCCGTTGGGGTTTTGGCTCCAAGACCTGTTGTCGTTGAGCCGAAATCCCTTCGATCGAATCGTCCACTTCGCCTATGGGGCGCTCTTGGCCTATCCGGTGCGTGAGGCACTCATGCGTCTGGCTGGTGTGCGAGGCCTCTGGTCTTACTATCTGTCGGTCAGTTTGATTCTCGCCCAAAGCGGTCAGTTCGAAATCATTGAATCTATTGTGGCAGCTCTCGTCAGTCCTGAACTCGGCAATGCCTATCTCGGCACGCAAGGAGATGAGTGGGATGCGCAGAAGGACATGGCTGCTGCCTTGGGTGGTGCCGCGCTGGCCATGGTCTTCACGCTCACGATATCGAAAGGCGTTGGGAAGATGGGCCATCGCGCCGCTTCGTAACGAGCAGTGTCTTTCAGAATCCAGTCAACAACGACAGCGCAGCTCTATGTGCATCAAATAGGAGAAGACTGTCCCCTCACGCCGCAGTGCTTCCCATACACTGTAGCAATCTCCCCCAGTCTTTCACCCCAGACTCTTGACTGTCCTACCGCTTTTTCAAATTCTCCTGAAGGCACACGAGGTTTCATCCAGATCCATTCGTGAGTCCTGGGCACTCGTCTTGCTGAACAATCCAGGCATGACTTTGCAGGTTGCCACGTACGTCACGAAAATTCTTGCGGTCGTCGTAGCAGGGCTATGGGTGGTAGGGTGTGCAGGTGCGTCCATTGTGCCTCCAGACCTTCAGGAGAGAATCGAGCGGAATGTTTCGTTTCAGCAGGTCAAGGTGTCACCGTTATCCTATCTGGGCAAGATCGTCGTAGTTGGAGGGACCATCCTTTCGGTGAAGCCGCTCAAGCAGGGCGGTACGCGGATCGAGGTTCTTCAATTGCCGCTCACGAGCGATGACGAGCCTTATGGTCGACTGACGGATTCCAACGGCCGTTTCTTCGCATTCCACAAAGAGTTCCTCGATCCGGCGACTATTCCTATCGGCACCAGGGTTACGGTCGTAGGCGAAGTGACCGGGTCGACGACATCGATGGTAGACGAGTTTGAATATGCCTATCCGACGTGTGACATCTTGTCGCTCACAATTTGGCCACCGAGTCTGCCGACTTACTGGTTCCGTCCCTATCCACATTTCGGTGTCTACTGGGGGCCGTACGGGGGGGCCTATTGGGGACCTCCGCAATTGAGTCCGTACGGAGGACCTAGGCGAAGATAAGCCTAAACAGCGAGACACCGCTGTTTAGGGAAGACCAGGAGTGAGAGGACTGGTGCTGCTCGCCACAGGAACCCCACTTCCGGTCGTCATCATAATCGGGGGAGTCGCTTGTGCCGGTTACCGAATCGAAGCGCGACTATTATGAGGTCTTGGGTGTCGATCGGACCGCCACCCGCGATCAGATTAAGCATGCCTACCGGCAGTTGGCCCTGAAGTACCATCCGGATAAGAGCCAGGATCCCAACGCAGCGGCGAAGTTCCGCGAACTCGCCGAAGCCTATGCCGTCCTTTCCGACGATACGAAGCGAAAGGAATACGATACGACGGGTCACGCCGGCGTGAGCGAACGATGGTCGGCGGACGACCTCATGCGGGATTTCCAGTTCGGAGATTTCTTCGGTGGCCGGTTCGGTGACCTGTCAGGCATGTTCGGGGATTTCTTTGGGCGACGTATGCGGCCAGGAGCTGGTGCGTCGAGAGGGGCGGACCTTCGCTACGATGTCGAACTGACGCTGGAAGAGGCTGCTCGCGGAGGAGAACGGGAGATCCATCTCACACGATCCGAACCATGTACGGATTGTGGAGGGAGTGGGGCCAAGGCCGGCACGAAGCCCTTGTCCTGCCCAGATTGCCGTGGAAGCGGACAGAAGCAAGACGTGAAGATGCGGAAAGACGTTCGGCTGGTCACATTGACTACCTGTGCGCGTTGCCAGGGGCGGGGGCAGATCATTGAATCTCCCTGTTCAGTCTGTCAGGGCAGCGGTTATCGATTTGTTCCCCACACCTTGAACGTGAAAGTTCCGCCTGGAATCGACGACGGCATGATCATTCGGTTGCCGGGGCAGGGTGAAGCCAATGCCAATGGTGGGCCACCGGGAGATCTTCACATCAGTCCACACATCCGGCGCCACCCCACGTTCGAGCGCCATGGTGCTGACCTCTATATGGTTCAATCGGTGACCTTCCCCGATGCGGCACTGGGCAAAAAAATGCGTGTGACGGGATTGAGCGGAGAGACACTCCACGTGACGATTCCGGCCGGAACTCAAAGCGGGACGGCGTTGCGGTTGAATGGGAAAGGCATGCCGAAGGTCGGAGAGAAAGGAAAGGGCGATCTCTTTGTCGTGGTGGAAGTGCGGACCCCGACCGAATTGTCGGATCGTGAGCGGACGCTCCTACAGGAATTGGCGAAGCTGCATCAGACACCATGACGACTATCGAAGGGGCGATCTCATTCCTCCATCGGCATGGATGAGATGTGTGCGTCTGTGCAGCTGAGCTACGCTCGCGACACTTACGTTGATCATTGGAACCGTCGCTCGTGTGATGGCAGGCGCTTACGGCGCACTCCTTTCGAGCTACACGATGCGG
>JAOUGT010000027.1 GCA_029865485.1 Nitrospira sp. | reverse complement strand
CAGGGGATGGGCTGAGCATCGAGACCATCACTCCGACACAGCTCGTAATAGCGAGGACACAAGACCAGATTGTGCGCACCATGATTCCAAACTCTTTCTGTGTTGTGACACGACGAAGTCCGTCCGTCAGAACTCGCCGCGAGACACGGTTGTTTAGAGAAACACCTGCCTATGGCAGGCGCTATGCGAGAAGAGGAGGAGGCCCGCGAAAGAAATAGGAGACTGCAATAGGAAGTCGAATTGGACTACTGTGAACAACGACCGTTTGCTCGACCAGTTGAAGCGTAGAACTCAACAAGACCGACGTGGATTCAACGTCCTGTCCGGCCGCACAGAGCCAGGCACAGATTCCGGTCGAGTGAGTCCCTGCCTGATGGTCCGCATGGTGCTCGGCATGGCTCACGCTGGGAGCGGCCATTGCCCCGTTCACCAGCACAAGACACACGAGCATCAACCAGACGAACCAGGATTGTTTCAATCTTGCCAACATACTGCGTCGATTACTTGAGCGATGCCGCCTTCATCGGTTCCGGTTTTTGGATTCGTGCCACCGTGTCGAGAATCACCTGCTCGGTCAACAGTCCACCCTTGATGTATTCTTGCACGACACCTTTTTCATCAATGAACACACTGACCGGTAAGCCGAAGACGCCGAACTGGTTGGCGACCTTGTTGTCTCGGTCCATGAGCACAGGGAACGTGTGGCCATGCTGCTTAATGTGTTCACGCACTTTGGCTTCGTCTTCCAGTTCGTTGACCGCCAACACCACAAATCCTTTGTCACGCAACTTGTCGTACATCGTTTGCATCGCCGGCATTTCCGTCGTGCAGGGTTTGCACCAAGTGGCCCAGAAATTCAGCAAGACAACCTTGCCACGATATTGACCGAGGCTCTGTTGTTTCCCTTCCAGATCGACCAATCGAAAATCTTCAGCCGCTGTGCCGACTGCCGGCACCCGCGAGCCCATGCTGAAACCATCAATCGGCACAAGCCCTAGAGACATGACCAGAAGCCCCATTGTTAGAATAGACGACTGTTTCACAACATCCTCCCTAACCGAACGTTCACGACGGATTCAAGACCTGAAAAACTTTCGTCACGCCGAAGACGTAGCTTACGCCTTGTGCCAGATTTCCATTGAAATCCCGGTACACTGGGACCTGCGCATAGAAGTAGAGCGAAGTATTATCGGTGAGCGGCGTCTTGACGTTCAACGTTGTTTGAATCAAATCCCCCAGACTGACTTGAAATCCTGGCGTATAGGCAAAATAAGTAGAACCAGTTGTCGGAACGGATCGGCTCCTAATGTTCTCATCCAGGACAATCACCTCGTCGGGAAACGTTGGATCACTTGGTGTCTGCGATCGAGCAAGCGACCCCCGATAATGATCCCGCATCATGTAACGAAAGTTGAACTGATTGGTCAGCACAAGCCATGGGACCGTCACCAGATTGGCTCCGAGTGAAAAATCAAATTGATCCCCGAATTGGTATCCAAAGTTGTTCCGAAACGTGTGCCGGTAACTGCCGGACGTGAACTGGTTCAACCGATGAGGGATCAACTCATAAGCCTGATAGAACGACGCCTGCACACCGACCTGGCCACGCCCAACCTGAGCGGTCGGCTCCATCGTTTCAGCTCCTTCTAGCCCGGCAGTCGTTTGATTATGATCGCCCGTGGGAACATAGACACCAACTCCCGTCACCAGGAGACTCCTCAGTGACGGCAAGATGTTGTATTTTGCGTTAATGAAGACATCACCGAAGCCGTTATCGGAAAACCTGGTCTCCTCACCGGCCCCTCCGTTCACTTCGCCTAACCCATCAAAGTGACGGTGTTTAATCTTCTTATAGGGGATGGCGACTTCGATGCCAAACCGATCGGTCACCCCATAGTTGAGATCAAGCGTATACATTTGTGTAATGGTGCGGATCTCTCTGTGATGCCCCAAAATGAGTTGCCGGTTATCGAGGTCGACGGCAGGAATCACCCCGTCGGTCCCACTGAGCAGTGTCCCTTGTGGTGTGTAGTTGTAAAAGGCGTTCACTGTGAGGAGCCCCTTGGGCGATACCTGTTGTTGGGACCCGATCACCACAAAACATGTTACGGACCCACAGGACGCCTCCGCAGTCCGCAGAGTGATAACCGTGCCTGAGAGTGCCAATGCGAGAAAGACCGATATAATGAGCTGAGATGATTTCCGTCCCATGATGCTATAGGATCTGTATCTCTCCATGAACGCCGTTACTTGCCCATCAGATCAGAGTCCCTCATCAATAGGATGACCTGATTGGACAAAATCACACCCTACCTCTGTGAGGGCGTGGTGCGGACTATAGAGAGTACGAAGGGGGACCACGGCTGGAGTAACTGCGAGCACATTGAGAGATTGTATCCGCTGAGTCAAAAATCTGAAGAAGCGCAACGGGGCTAAGTTCGGCTCGGAGCAATACCACCTGACTATCGAGCACCGTCCCGGCCGCACACATCCAAGAACAGAGCAATGTCCCATGTGTGGCCGTTTGGTGCTGAGCATGGTGCCCGGCATGTTCAGCGGCCTGCGCCTGGGCCAACCCGCCGATAGCGAGAACACAAAGTACAAGAGATATTGAAAGGAACTTTCTGAACGTCTGGCTCATGTGCGAACGCACTTCTCAACAGGGCTGTTCAGACCTATACCATGCCTACTTATGCTACAGATGCAACAAGTCTCGCATACTAGGCGACGGAAACAACCCCTGTCAAGCAACCAGAAATGCTGCCGGAGGATCAGGTAGGATTCACCGAAAAGATGCTGTATACTGCCGCGCTTGTGTAAGGTACCGACACCCAGGATCATCAAGAACGACTTTATCTCACTACATACTTATCTACTTCATCTACTTCTATGGTTACGCAAGTACTCAATCTGATCTTCGGCAGCAAAAACGAACGTGAAATCAAGGCTCTGCGGCCGATCGTGACGCAGATCAATGGACTGGAGGCCGGGCTCACTCCCCTCTCCGACCAGGCTCTCGCCGACAAGACACAGGACTTCAAGAAGCGACTTGAAGCAGGCCAGACGCTCGATGACATTTTGCCCGAAGCGTTTGCCGTGTGCCGGGAGATGTCACGCCGCAAGCTCAACATGCGCCATTTCGACGTGCAGCTGATCGGCGGCATGATCCTCCATCGGGGGCGTATCGCCGAGATGAAAACCGGTGAAGGCAAAACCCTGGTGGCAACCTTGCCGATCTACCTCAATGCCCTGGAAGGCAAAGGGGTCCATCTGGTCACCGTCAACGATTACCTGGCGAAACGCGATGCCCAATGGATGGCGCAGCTCTACCATGCGCTCGGACTCTCCACGGGTATCATTCAACACGACGCGTCATTCATGTACGATCCGACCTACGAGGCCTCAGACAAACGGCTGCAGCACCTGCGTCCCTGTACAAGACCCGAAGCCTATCGTGCCGACATTACCTACGGAACGAACAATGAGTATGGATTCGACTACCTTCGCGACAACCTGGTCGTCACGGCGTTGAACCAGTGCGTCCAACGTGAATTGAACTTCGCGATCGTGGACGAAGTCGACAGTATTTTGATCGACGAGGCCCGTACCCCGCTGATCATTTCCGGTCAAACCGATCAAACCACGGACCTGTACTACCGGATTAACGCGATCATCCCCCAGCTGAAAGCCGAAACGGACTACACCATTGAAGAGAAAACCAAGACGGCGGCCTTGACCGACGACGGCAATGCCCGGGTCGAAAAACTGCTGGGCGTGGACAATCTGTATGATCCGGCCAACATGGACATGGTCCATCACGTGGTCAAGGCCCTGCAGGCCTACACCCTCTACAAACGTGACGTGGATTACGTGGTGAAGGACGGCGAAGTCATCATCGTGGACGAGTTCACGGGACGGTTGATGCCGGGTCGGCGCTGGAGCGACGGGTTACATCAAGCCGTCGAGGCCAAGGAAGGGGTCAAGATCGCCAACGAGAATCAGACCCTCGCGTCCGTGACGTTCCAGAACTATTTCCGCATGTACAACAAACTGAGCGGCATGACCGGGACTGCCGACACCGAAGCCGCCGAGTTCGCCAAGATCTACAACCTCGACGTCAACGTCGTGCCGACCAATCGCCAAATGATCCGCCAGGATTATGCCGATGTCGTGTATCGCACCGAAAAAGAAAAGTTTGCAGCGATCGTCGAGGAAATCAAGGAGTGCCATGAACGAGGACAACCGGTGCTGGTCGGCACCATTTCGATCGAAAAATCGGAGAAACTTGCCGGACTTCTGAACCGCAATGGCGTGAAACACAATGTCCTCAACGCCAAGCAGCACGAACGGGAAGCCGAAATCGTCGCACAGGCCGGGCGCAAGGGAGCCGTCACGATCGCCACGAACATGGCGGGCCGCGGAACCGACATCCTCTTGGGCGGCAATCCGGACTTCATGTACAAGCAGGTGCTGTATCGCGACGAGAACATTTCCGAGAGCCGCAAGCTCGAGGTCTACGAGGATATTCGGTCCGACTGCGAGAAGAACAAGCAGGAAGTCATCGCCCTGGGAGGACTGCATATTCTCGGGACAGAGCGCCATGAAAGCCGCCGCATCGACAACCAGCTTCGTGGACGAGCCGGTCGACAAGGAGATCCGGGCACGTCACGGTTCTACCTCTCGCTGGAAGACGACCTGATGCGGATCTTCGCGTCCGAGCGGGTCTCTCAGCTGATGCTCAAGCTCGGTATGGAGGAAGGCGTCCCCATCGAACACGGCATGGTGACCAGAGCGATCGCAAACGCACAAAAGAAGGTCGAGGCCCACAACTTCGAAATCCGAAAACAGTTGCTTGAATACGACGACGTCATGAACAAGCAACGTGAAGTTATCTACCGTCACCGCCGGGCTGTGTTGAGCGGGGAAAACCTGACCACCGATCTGCACGACATGATGGCGGGGTCGGTGGAGTCGTCTCTCAATGTGTATTGCCCTGCAGATCAATATCCTGAGGATTGGGACGTCAAGGGGTTAACCGAAGTCATGCATGCTCAGTTCGGCCTGGACGTCACCCAGGGTAAGCACGATGGTGGAGATTCGCTGCGTGACGTGGGGCGCGACGCCCTGCTGGACGATCTCAGAGCCCAGGTACGGGAAGCCTACACGAAAAAGGAAGCAGAGCTGGGCCCGGAGTTGATGCGTTTTCTTGAGAAGACGTTCATGCTCCAGGTCATTGATCATCACTGGAAGGACCATCTGCTCGGGATGGACCATCTGCGAGACGGCATCGGGCTTCGTGGCTACGGACAGAAGGACCCCTTAATCGAATATAAACGAGAAGGGTTTGACCTATTCTCCGGCATGATGGAACGGGTCAAATCCGACACGCTCGAACGGCTGTTCCATGTGCAGGCCGTCCGCCATGAGGGCGAACAACCGGCGACTCCACCTGAGCCAATTCCCCAACGCCCACAACCCAAACTGACGTTGAACCGTGGCGATGAACCGGTCACGGCACCTGCTCCGGCCCAACGAGCTGAGAACAAGGTCGGACGCAACGATCCCTGCCCCTGCGGCAGTGGGAAAAAATACAAAAAGTGCCACGGCACCTGAGGTGACGGGGGCAGTCATGCTGACTTCGTTCCCTGCCTCTCGAAGCCACGTTCGGGCTCCGGCTCGATAATCCTTGGAAATAATGTAGGGGCTCTCCCCGGGGCACCGATTGTATACAATTTCGCGCGATTGTTTGCCAGACAACCGGCAATTATCCCTGATCTCACCTTGACTTAACGCAGTTCAAGAGGCTACCCTATCCCCCTTTCAATACCAGGAGATGGGTACATATGGCCCATGCTCTAGGGGTGTCATTTTTCCCATAGCTCGTGAAAATTTGGAGCTCATTTGTGAGCGCAGGATATCCGGAACTCGTTGCTGCCATTGCCTCCGAAGTGACCGCCTCCGGTCCAATTCCATTCGCGCGGTTCATGGAGTTAGCCTTGTACCATCCAGCGTTCGGCTACTATATGCGACCGTCGAAACCGGCGGCTGAACGCATCGGCTGGAAGGGTGATTTCTACACAAGCTCGGATGTCCATCCAATTCTCGGGCACGCTCTGGCCAAACAAGCCGAGCAAATGGACCGACTGCTCGGTCAACCCAGTCCGTTCACGATCGTGGAGATGGGACCAGGCAAGGGGCTGTTGGCTCGACATATTCTATCGGCTTCTCAGCACCACTATCCTTCGTTGTTCCACCGCCTACGCTATGTCTTGACTGAACGAAGCCCGGCCATGCGTGAGGCACAACGTCACACGCTCGCTCCGTGGCTCGATCGACCTGAGCTTATCACCTGGGTTGACGATCTTGCCCATATCCCCCCGCACAGCCTGACCGGTCTGTGCTTTAGCAATGAACTCGTGGACTCGTTTCCGGTTCACCGCATCCAGGTGACAGCGCAAGGCATTGAGGAACTTTGGGTGGACTATCAGGACGGACAGTTCGTTGAGCATCTCAAACCACTGTCATCGGATCGGCTCGCTTCTCATCTTCGCCAGATCGGTTCGGATTGGACAGAAGGATATCGCACGGAAATTAATCTTCATGCCTTAGATTGGATGACCGACGTGGCTCAACGTCTCAATCGAGGCTTTGTGCTCACCATTGATTATGGCCATACGGCACAGGACCTGTATTCCACCGACCGGAAACGCGGGACATTCCTCTGCTACCGGCAACATGCAGTTCATGAGGATCCATTCCTGCACGTGGGCGAACAGGACATGACCGCCCATGTAGACTTTTCGAGTTTGGCGACTGCCGGGGAAGAGCAGGGCCTTCAGACGACGGGGTTCACCAACCAAATGAGCTTTCTCATGGGACTCGGTATGGAACAGATGCTCGCAGGGCTGGATCAGAACAGCCCGGAGCTCACGGCCGCAATCCAACTACTGAAACCAAACGGGATGGGGACCACGTTCAAAGTACTCGTGCAGCATAAGGGTATGCCGCATCCGGATCTTGATGGATTGCGATACAAGCCGTTCTTTCGTTCGGCACTCACAACGCGGTCGGCAGCCTAAGGACTGATGCATCGTGACTTCTCCACTATTCGGTGACGCTTCACCTTTCACGTTTTACGGCTCAGAGTGTGGTCATGGGTAATGCACCCGTTCCAGAAAACTATCTCCCCATCCTCATGTTCATTGCGGTGGGGATTGTCCTCGGAACGTTGACCCTCTTTCTTGGGAGATTCGTCCGCCCGAACCAACCCTATCGGGCCAAGTTGGCGCCTTACGAAAGTGGAAGTCCGCTCTTTCAGGATGCCCGCGTGCAGTTTCCGATGCGGTATTACGTCATCGCGATGCTGTTCGTTATTTTCGATATCGAAATCGTCTTCATGTTTCCCTGGGCCGTTGCCTTCACCAGTCTTGGCCTGGTTGGATTAGTGGAAATGGTCGTCTTCATCGCCATTCTGGTCGTGGGGTTTTGGTACGCATGGAAAAAGGGCGCGTTGGAATGGGATTAGTAGGCGTAAGGTGCGAGAGGTTAGACGTGAAACATCCAAGCAACCTCTGGTCGCTTCACCTCTCACTGTTCACCCTTTACTGTTCACCGGGTCGTCCATGAGTCTACTTGAACGCCAGTTTGACGCCAACATTATCACGACCAACCTGGACGCAGTCGTCAATTGGGCACGAAAGTCCGCGCTCTGGCCCATGACGTTCGGCCTGGCCTGCTGTGCCATTGAAATGATCGCCAGCGTCTCCTCTCGCTATGACCTGGATCGTTTCGGTGCCGGCGTCTTTCGGGCATCGCCCAGACAGTCGGATCTGATGATCGTCGCGGGAACGGTCTCGCGCAAGATGGCACCGGTGATTCGCCGGATCTACGATCAGATGCCTGAGCCGCGCTATGTGATTTGCATGGGCTCCTGTGCCACCTCCGGCAATCACTACAACAGCTACGCGGTCGTGCAGGGTGTGGACCAGATCGTGCCGGTCGATGTGTATGTACCCGGGTGCCCACCGAGACCGGAAGCCTTGCTGGACGGGCTGTTGAAGTTACAGGAAAAGATCCAGCGTGAAAGGGTATTCGTGAAGTGACGAGGTGACTCCTCTTCCGTCATGCGTCAGACGGAACCTAAGAGGGGAACGAGCGACGACGGATTACAACCAACGCGTAATGGACCCATGGAATCTCTCATCGAAACGCTGCTGAGCAAATTCCCGGATGCCGTACTTTCGGTTGACGTCGATGCTGCGCATTCGGAGACGACCGTGCAGATCGCCGCACCTGGGATCCTGGATGTGATGCGTTTTCTGCATGATGCACCGGAAGCCTGCTTCGACCACATCACGGATATCTGCTCTGCCGACTATCCATCCGACCAGCAGCGGTTCGAGGTCATCTATCAGTTGCTCTCAATCCCGCACGGGAGACGAATCCGCCTCAAAACCAGGGTCACGGAGGAGAACCCCTCGCTCGATTCCGTCACAAGCATCTGGCGTGGCGCAGACTTTCTGGAGCGTGAAGTGTACGACATGATGGGGATCCGATTTGCCGGACATCCGGATCTCCGCCGCATTCTCCTCCCTGAAGACTATACCGAAGGCTATCCCTTGCGAAAAGACTTCCCCGCAGAGGGACGTGGCTGGCGCAGTCAGTTCGACTTTATCCCACGGCTTGATGAGCCGCCGATGGAGCAGGTCGACAGCGAGGTGCCGGAGGCCGAAAAGAAGTTGTACCTGGCGAACCCCAATGCCTCGACGTCCAATCGGCGGGAAGAACTCTTGTTGAACATGGGGCCGCAACACCCCAGCACCCATGGTGTCGTGCGAGTCGTTCTGGAATTGGATGGTGAGCGGATCGTCAAGGCCACGCCGGATCTCGGCTATCTCCATCGGGGAGTGGAAAAACTGGCCGAAGGCCTGGCGTACATGCAGATCATTCCGCACACCGACCGGCTGGATTATGTCTGCGCGATGGCGAACAATTATGCCTATGTCCGGGCGGTAGAGAAACTCCTCGGAATCACCGTCCCCGAGCGCGCCGAATACATCCGCACCATCGTCGCGGAAATGCAACGCATTCTCGGACATCTCTTCTGGTTAGGCGCCCAAGCCTTGGACATCGGGGCGATGACGGTGTTCTTCTGGACGTTTCGCGAGCGAGAAATTCTGCTCGACATGTTCGAGCAACTCTGCGGAGCCAGACTGACGCTGAATTACTATCGGATCGGCGGTGTCGACAGCGACTTCACACCGGAATTGGTGACCCGCCTGAAAACATTCCTGGAAACCTTCCCACAGAAGGTTGATGAGTACGATTCGCTCCTTGCCAGCAACCGAATTTGGTTGGCACGAACCAAAGACGTGGCGGTGATCTCTGGGAAAGACGCCATCAATTTCGGCATGACCGGTCCGGCCTTGCGAGGATCCGGCGTGGCCTACGACGTCCGCAAGCTGGAACCCTACGGGGTCTATCACAAAGTGGATTGGGAAGTTCCGGTCGGGAAAAACGGTGATACGTATGACCGGTATTGGATACGCGTCGAAGAAATGCGCCAGAGTGCGCGAATCATCTCCCAATGCCTTGATCAGATGCCGGCCGGCTCCATCATCGCCGAGATCCCGCAATACATTCCGCCGCCGAAGCAGCTGGTGATGCGGGACATGGAGAGTTTGATTCACCATTTCATCATCTTTACGCAGGGGTTCAAACCACCCAAAGGCGAAACCTATTGCCCAACTGAAGCCCCCAAGGGGGAACTCGGCTTTTTCATCATCAGTGATGGCAGTCCTCGCCCCTATCGCCTAAAGATTCGTTCGCCCTCGTTTATTCACATGGGCGCATTCGATCATATGGCACGGGGCTATTTGATTTCCGACATCATCACAATTTTCGGCACGTACGATGTGGTCATGGGGGAGTGCGATCGATGACGCGTGATCGGCTGATACCTGGAACCTATCACCTTATCCACTGGTCAGGCCGGGGGCGGTGACAGCATGACTTTTTTGGACAAGCATAAGGATGAAATAGCCGAGATTTTGTCGCGCTACCCGGTCAAACGCTCGGCGTTGATTCCCCTGCTCTATGTCGCCCAGCATGATCAGGGCTATGTGAGCGAGTCGGCCATGCAAGAAATCGCTCGGTTGCTTGGACTGACACCGCCGCAGGTCTACGAAACGGTGACGTTTTATACAATGTTCAACCTGAAGCCGGTGGGCAAATTCCACATCCAGGTCTGTAAGTCCCTCATGTGTGCACTCATCGGCTCGGATACGATGATCGGATGGATTAAGACCAAACTGGGAATTGCACCTGGTGAATCGACAGCGGACGGCCTCTTTACCCTCAGTGCGGTGGAATGTTTGGCGGCCTGTGGAACCGGCCCCATGATGCAGATCAATGAAGACTATTATGAACGCGTGACCGAGGACAAACTCGACCACATTTTGGCTGATTTGCGATCGACGGGAACCAGTGCCTTGAAGAGTGGGCCCTTCATGTGGCCTGAACCAGTGAACAGTAAGGAATAAACTGTGAGATGTAACGGAAACGCCATGTATCTTACGGTCTTTTTAGTAGCCCCTTACTCCTTACCCTTTACACCTCACGAGTTGGAGTGAGATGCCGCAACACGAACTGATCTTGTTAAAGAATATGATGCAGCCCGGCTATACCGGATCGCTGCAGGACTATGAGAAGGCGGGAGGCTACCAAGCGCTTCGCAACACGCTGGGGAAGATCGCTCCGGCTGATGTGACCGCGATAGTCAGAAAATCCGGCCTCCGTGGGCGCGGTGGGGCTGGCTTCCCGACCGGTGTGAAGTGGGGTTTCCTCCCCAAAGATTACCAAGGCCCCCGCTATCTGTGTTGCAACGCCGACGAAAGCGAACCGGGCACGTTCAAGGATCGACAATTGATGGAGCGTGATCCGCACCAGGTCTTGGAGGGCATCCTGTTGGCCTGCTACGCGATTGGAGCAGAGTCGGCCTACATCTACATCCGTGGGGAAATGGTCCTAGGCTCGAAGATTTTGGAGCAGGCGATTCGTGAAGCGAGGACGGGCGGCTACATCGGGAAGAACATTCTTGGGACGGGTATCCACGCTGATGTGTGGGTGCATCGAGGGGCCGGGGCCTACATCTGTGGCGAGGAGACCGCCTTGCTGGAATCCCTCGAAGGCAAACGCGGGCTTCCCCGCATCAAGCCGCCGTTTCCGGCCACGCATGGGCTCTACAATAAACCGACGGTCGTCAATAACGTTGAAACTTTGGCAAACCTGCCACATATCATGAACCGGGGGGCCGAATGGTTTGCGGCGATCGGGTCCCCGCCGAAGAGCACCGGAACCAGAGTGTTTTGTGTGAGCGGACATGTCAAGCGGCCAGGCAACTACGAAGTCCCGATGGGTGTCACCGTTCGAGAACTGGTCTACGAACATGCGGGCGGGATGCGGTCGGACAAGCCACTGAAAGCCTTTATTCCCGGTGGGGCCTCAGCCCCCTTTCTGACACCGGCCCATCTCGATGTGAAGCTCGATTTCGAGCACGTGGCAACGGCGGGATCGATGCTTGGATCCGGTGGCGTCACTGTCATGGAAGAAGGCACCAGCATGGTCTGGGCGGCACTCCGGCTGATGGAATTCTTCTACCATGAGTCTTGCGGGAAGTGCAGTCCTTGTCGCGAGGGCAGCTCCTGGCTCGTTCAGACTTTGCGCAGGATTTTGGCGAAACGCGGCCGGATGCAAGACCTTGAAACCTTGTTGGATCTATGCAAGAACATCGCAGGCCGAACGGTCTGTGCGTTCGGTGATGCGGAAGTGGCTCCGATTCAGAGCACCTTGAAACACTGGCGGCAGGAGTACGTGGACCTCATCCACGAAGCAGAAGCCGCCAATCTGATTCGACCAGAGCCGGCAAGAACAACGTAGGAACGTCTCTCGTGAAGCGTATTTCGTCTTGTGCAAGATGAAGGGGATAGCTGCTTATGACGTCTTACGAACCGGCGAATCACGCTTCACGAACAACGAACGACGAGCATAATGTCTGACACGACGGCCCCGATGGTTCGCATATCGATCGACGGCATGACCGTCAACGTCCCGAAAGGCACGTTGGTGATCGAAGCCGCCCGACGTGTCGGCGTCATGATTCCGCATTTCTGCTACCACCCGAAACTCAAGCCGGATGCCAACTGCCGCATGTGCCTGGTTGAAGTCGAAAAGATGCCGAAGCTTCAAACTGCCTGCAGCACTCCGGTTGATGAAGGCATGAGCGTGCGCACCGCCACGACCGTGGTCAACGATGCTCATCGATCGGTGCTCGAGTTCATCCTCGCCAATCACCCGCTTGATTGCCCGGTCTGCGATCAAGGCGGAAAATGCGACCTTCAAGACTTTTCCCACCAGTACACGGCCACCAGTCGGTTTGTTGAAACTAAGCGCGTGTTTCAGAAGGAGTACTTCAGTCCGCTGATTGAGACACAGATGAATCGTTGCGTGCAGTGTCTCCGCTGTGTCCGATACTGCGATGAAGTGATGGATGTCAAGGCATTGGCACCCGTCGGGCGCGGTACCATGACGGAAATCAAGCACTTCGGCCCACACCCGTTAGACTGTGAGTTCTGCGGGGGCTGCGTGCAGATCTGCCCGGTCGGGGCCATTACCAGCCGTCTCTCTATGTATGAATATCGGCCGTGGATGCTGAAACGAGCCGACACCATCTGCGGGTACTGCGGAGACGGCTGCCAGATGACCGTGCACACGAAAGGAAAGGAGTTGATCGAGGTCAACTCCGCCCATGGCGCCGGGCGTAACAATGGAGATTTATGCGCACGCGGGTTCTTTGGCTTTCATGCGACGAGTCACCCAGAACGGCTGACTCACCCGCTTATTCGTCGCAATGGCAAGTTGGTCCAGACTACATGGGAAGAGGCCTTGGAACATGTCGCCGATCGCATCAATGGGATCAAGACTGCGCATGGAGGAACGAGCGTCGGCGGATTGATTTCGGGCCGGTGTACCAATGAAGAGCTATACCTCTTCCAAAAATTCCTGCGCGTGGCCGTGGGTACCAACCACATCGATAGCAGCGCCCGTTATGGCCATGTGAACGGCCTCCATGCCATGCGACTCGTCCAGGGGACGCATCGATGGACCGTGACGTTCGACGATATTCTGGGTGCCGACGTCCTGCTTCTCGTCGGGACGAACATAACCGAAACCAACCCAATCACTGGACTCAAGGTCAAAGAAGCGGTCAAGAAGCGCCGGGCAACCTTGATCACGATCGAATCCTTGGAGCCGGTCATTGGGACGATCAGCAACATTGCGACTCTGTCACACCATCATTTCCGCACTGCGCCCAGCGACATCCCCACGGCTGTCCTTGGCTTGCTGAAGGCCGTCGTCGACCAGAACCTGATCCAGCCGAACGTGACGCAACAGCATGTCGCCTATGTCGGTGCGGTCACGAACGCCTTGCAAAACATCTCCTGGCAGGACATCCAGACGACAACGGGAATGGCACCCGAGGCCTTCATGCAAGCCGCCAAGGTTCTGGCGGGCGGAAGACGAGTCGTTGTGCTCGCCGGACAGCTGCTCCTGCGCAGCGAACGGGGATATGGCGGATCCTTGACCCTCCTCGATCTGCTGCTGCTGACCGGCAAGCTGGATCAGCCAGGCTGTGGGTTTGCCCCGCTGGCGGAAGAGAATAACGACCAAGGTGCTGTGGAGATGGGGGCCGTGGCCGAATTTCTGCCCGGCGTCTGTTCCGTGACCAACCAAACCGATCGCGATCGAATCAAGCAGCAATGGAGCGGGGACTTCCCGCTCGACGTCGGAGCTTCCCTCGTCGAGATGCTGGATCGCGCCAAAGCGGGATCGCTGAAGGCCATGTTCATCGTCGGAGAAAATCCGGTCGGGAGCCTGCCGGCATCACTGCGCGCCGAGGACGCTTTGCGCAAGCTTGACCTATTAGTCTGTCAGGAACTCTTTCTGACCGAGACCGCCGCGCTTGCTCACATCGTGTTGCCGGCCGCATCGTCCCTGGAGAAAAGCGGGACATTCACCAATACCGAAGGGCATGTTCAAGCCGTTCGTCCCTCAACTGACCCTATTGGAGAAAGCCAGCCGGACTGGGAAGTCTTTTCGGCTCTCTCCATTTTGTTGGGCTCACCGATGGAATACGCGGAGAGCAAGGAGATCCTCAAGGAGATTCGCAGCGTGATTCCCGGCTATGGGTCGCTCGGACCGACCCCGCTGCCGCCGAAAGTCGATCGCGTAACCATGGATCGCTACCTCACCGAGGGCTATCAACACGACCTTGCGGCGCGCTATCGACTCGTGATACCGAAATCCCGTCCGGACGGAACGTTGAGGCTCGATCTAGTACAGAGCCTGTTTCACTCAGGAAAATTCTCGACCCGTTCCAAGGGCTTATTACAGATAGAAGACAAAGGACGGCTTCGAATCAATCCAGTTGATGCAGCCCGCTTTGCCTTGGTGGACGGCGACCGAGTTCGCCTCTCCAGCACAGCCGGAGAAATGACGACCGAAGTGAAGCTTGTGGAACGGGTCCCACAGGGCACGGCCTGGTTCCCGGACCACTTCGGCCAAGCGGCCGTCCGGTTATTTGACTGCGCCATTGATCCCATCACACATGCGCCATCCCTCCGAACGGCAACCGTGTCCATGATGAGGGTGGCCTGAGGATCTATTGAGCGCTGAGACTATGCGAATCGAGGAGTCCCATGGTGACTGAATTCGGATTACGTCTGGCTATTTCCCTCACTCAAATCGGCGCGGTCATGTGCATCGTGGTCATTACGGTGCTCATCCTGACGCTGGCGGAACGAAAGGTCTTGGGGTGGATGCAAGATCGTATGGGCCCGATGGAAGTCGGTCCTTACGGCATTCTTCAACCGTTCGCGGATGCCATCAAGCTGTTCTTCAAGGAGGACATTGTTCCTGCCGGCGCCAATAAATTCATTTTTACCATGGCCCCGATCCTCTGCCTGATCCCGACGTTTATCGGGTTCGCCGTGATTCCTTGGGGACCCAACTGGACGTTTGAAATCAACGGCATCTCCGTAAAGCCGTTCGTCATCAGCGACATCAATATTGGTATCCTCTACATCTTGGCCTTCGCCTCACTCGCGGCCTACGGCATCATCCTCGGCGGATGGGCCTCCAACAGCAAATACTCCCTGTTGGGAGGTCTCCGATCGGCTGCACAGGTGATCAGTTACGAGCTCAACGTCGGACTGGCGATCGTCGGCGTGTTGATTTTAGCCGGCTCGCTCAGCCTCGTGAAAATTACCGATGCCCAGGCCGGCTGGTTTTGGAATTGGTACATCTTCGCGCTGCCCGCCCCGCAAATCTTTGCATTCGTCGTCTATGTCATTTCCGTCGTCGCTGAAACCAACCGGGTGCCGTTTGACTTGCCCGAGGCAGAGAGTGAGCTTGTAGCAGGATTCTTCACCGAATACAGCGGTCTGCGGTTCGCATTTTTCTTCCTCGCCGAATACGCCAATATGGTGCTCGTGTCCTGTGTGGCGTCTGCGTTGTTCCTCGGCGGCTGGCACGGGCCATATCCGGGAACCCTCATGGAATTGGTCGGCTTGTCATCCTGGTCCTGGATCGAAAGTACCATGTGGTTTGCAGTCAAAACCTACTCGCTCTTGTTTCTGTTTTTCTGGCTCAGAGCGACCTTGCCGAGACTGCGCTACGATCAGCTGATGCGATTCGGCTGGAAGGTGATGCTGCCTATTGCCCTGGCCAACATCGTGGTGACCGCCATTGCCGTGTATATCTATCAACAGATCAACTAGTGTACGGAACCACTATGAGATCATCACCCGCAGCTAAACGTCTGAGCCTGTCGCAATGGTTCAAGACGATTACGTTTTATGAAATCCTCGTCGGCATGAAGGCGACCCTGTCGCATCTCCTCAACTATCGCCCGGTGACGCTGCAATATCCCCATGAAAAGCGCACGCTCCCGGACAACTATCGAGGCATGCTCGCCTTGCTCCGCTACGACGATGGAACGGAGAAATGCGTGGGATGCGATCTCTGTGAGGCAGCTTGTCCGTCACGCGTCATTCGGGTCGTCAGCGCTGAAGTGCCGGGGGAACCGACAAAGCGCTATTCAAAAGAATATTACATGGACATGACTCGGTGCTTGTTCTGCGGGATGTGTGTGGATGCCTGTCCCGTCGATGCACTGGGGATGACGCGTGAGTTTGAATGGGCGGTGTACGACAAGCGCCAACTCCATCTGAACAAACAGCAGTTGCTCGCGATCGGAGATCGTTCGTATCCGGTTCGCGAGAAACGCTTGGAACTGCAGCATCCAAACGTGGCGTTCTTTAACGTGGCGTTCAACCACGTGCCACCAAAGCCGAACTGAATCAGAGGGTGACGCGTTGACAGACCGTAGGCTGCAGCATGCCTGTGCGAGTCTGGTCCGGTCGCCCTCAAACACAGGAACCGTCAGATGTCGCATCTCTTTTTTGGATACTTTGCCGTGATGATCGTCGCGACGTCCATCCTCGTCGTGGCGTTGAAAAATCCGGTCTACAGCGCACTCTCCCTTCTCGTGATGTTTTTCCACGTTGCCGGGTTATTCGTCACGCTTCATGCTGAATTCTTAGCCGCCGTACAAATCATCGTCTATGCCGGAGCCATTCTGGTGCTGTATTTGTTCGTTGTCATGATCTTGAACGTCAAACAGGACGACCGGTACCACAGTCAATGGCGGATCGCGGGATTCGTCTGTGTTCCCTTGCTGATCGAGGCCATGGTCCTCCTATCCGGTGGTGCAGGGTCCCGCGCAACCGGCACCAGGGCTGCCCACGCCCCATCAGCAGAGGCGATCGCTCCGGATAATACATTGGCCATCGGGCAAACGTTGTTTTCCACCTATCTCTTCCCGTTCGAGGTCGCCTCCTTGGTGCTCTTGGTCGCCATGATCGGCGCCATCGTCCTCGCGAAGCGAGAGATCGGCGAGCCGGACAGTGCCAGCCCCATGGTTCACCCGAAGGGTGCCGAATGACCATCCCCATCTCTTACTATCTCATTTTGAGTGGAGTCGTCTTTCTGACGGGAATCGTCGGCGTCCTGATCCGTCGCAACATCATCGCGATTCTTCTCTCGGTTGAGCTGATGCTGAATGCGACGAATATCAATTTCGTGGCATTCTCCGATTACTTTCGCGATCTGGGAGGGCAAGTGTTCGTCTTTTTTGCCCTGACCGTCGCCGCTGCAGAGGTGGCGGTGGGACTTGCGATCATCATCGCGCTTCACCGTTCTCGGTCAAGCATTAACATTGAAGAATTCAATTTATTGAAATGGTAAGGGGCGTTACCCGTGAAGCGTGAAACGTCTTTCGAAACGAATCGCGGAACTGTTCAGCTGTTCATTCCCGTTACGCTTCACGAACCAGGAACGACAAGAGACGGACTCTGATGCTCTACGCGCTGATTCCATTCCTCCCCCTCGCCGCATTCCTCGTCCTCGGACTGGCCGGATCACGGTTCAAGGAGAACGCCCATGTGGTCGCGGTTCCGGCAGTGCTGTTGTCACTGATGCTGGCGCTGGCAGCCTTTGTCCAAGTGGCTTCCGGCTCAGTCATTTCCATCCCCCTGTATAACTGGCTGACTTCAGGCCATCTTGATATCCATATCGGCCTCTACATCGACAGACTGACCGCCGTCATGTTGCTCCTGGTCACCGGGGTCAGCTCTCTGGTGCACATCTATACAATTGGTTACATGCACGGGGAACCGGGCTATGCTCGCTTCTTCAGCTATATTGCGCTCTTTACCTTCTCCATGCTCATGCTGGTCCTGGCGGACAACCTCTTGCAACTATTTGTATTTTGGGAGGCCGTCGGCCTGTGCTCCTATCTGTTGATCGGGCATTGGTACGAACGCGCGTCGGCTTGCGCAGCAGCGACCAAAGCGTTTCTTGTGAATCGAGTCGGAGATTTTGGATTCTTGCTCGGTCTGCTTCTGGTCTGGTCTCAATTCGGTTCACTGAACTACCTTGAAATCTTTCCGAATCTTCAGGAGGCGAGTGGCCTGACGATCAATCTCCTGAGTGCTTTTGGAGGCACATGGGAGGTATCACTGTTCACGCTGATCGCACTCTTGCTGTTCACCGGAGCGGTGGGTAAATCGGCTCAGGTCCCGCTTCATGTCTGGTTACCAGATGCCATGGAAGGCCCGACCCCGATCTCGGCTCTCATTCACGCCGCCACCATGGTCACGGCTGGCGTGTTCATGGTTGCCCGTCTGTCCCCGATCTATAACCTCTCTCCAACGGCCATGAGCGTTGTCGCCGTCACAGGGGGCGCTACCATGCTCCTCGGTGCCACCATCGCGTTGACGCAAACCGATATCAAACGCGTCGTGGCCTACTCGACGGTCAGTCAGCTGGGGTACATGGTCATGGCCTGCGGGCTCGGGGCCTATGCCTCCGGCATGTATCATCTCCTCACGCACGGAGCCTTCAAGGCATTGCTGTTCCTCGGCTGCGGATCAGTCATTATTGCGCTCCACCACGAGCAGGACATCCGCCGCATGGGTGGTTTGAAGAACAAGTTGCCCACCACCTACTGGACCTTTGTCATTGGATCACTGGCACTGGCCGGATTCCCTCTGACAGCTGGATTCTTCAGCAAGGACGAAATTTTGGTTTCTGCTTGGGCCTCAGGCAGTCTCGGGCAGGGACTAGCGATTGCAGGTCTGCTGACCGCTCTTCTGACTGCATTCTACAGTTTCAGGCTGGTGTTTATGACCTTCTGGGGCGAGTCCCATGTCGACCCTCATCACGCGGACCATATCCACGAACCATCAAAAACGATGACGACCCCGCTCCTCATTCTGGCATGTTTTAGTATCGTCACCGGTTACCTTGGCATTCCGTCGTTTCTCGAGCCGGTTTTTGCCACAGGTCAGGACCCGGTGGCGCACCATGGTGAAGCAGGAATCATCATTATGCTCACGGCCACAGTGCTTGGCTTGATCGGTATTGCCGCAGCCTACTATGCCTACGTGCTCAAACCTGAGCTCCCGGAGCGCCTGGCCCAACAGTGGCACGTGCTGTACCAGGCTTCGTTGAACAAGTGGTATGTCGATGAAGCCTATGACCGCCTATTCGTACGGCCAACGTGCCTCGCCGCTTCTGCACTTTGGAAACGAGTCGATGTCGCCATCATCGACGGCGCGGTCAACGGAATCGGCCGAACAATCAGGTGGGGCGGATGGCTCTTACGGTTGGTCCAGAGCGGACAAACCCAACATTATGCATTAGCCATGGCGATGGGGATCGTGATCATCACGGCCTATCTGCTGCTCTGAAGAGAACGGGTGAATGGATACCTATGAATCACTGTACGCGAAATGTGATGGGTTGAGACCTCAATGACTGACTTTCCTTGGTTGACCGTATTGATCGTCCTTCCCCTGCTGGGAGCGGCGGCAGTCTTTTTCGTCAAAGATGCCGCTGTCCGGCTTACGGCGCTTGCTGTCACCATTGCTGATCTCGTAGTCTCCCTGCCGCTCTGGTGGTTATTCGACGCCACCTCCGGTCACATGCAGTTCCTTGAATCCGCGGCATGGATCCCCTCGCTCTCGATCAACTACCGTCTCGGCCTGGATGGAATCAGCCTGCCACTGGTCCTCATGACGACCATTCTCATGCCGCTGTGCGTCCTGATTTCTTGGCATGCCATTGACACCAGACTCCGAAGTTTCATGGCGGTGTTGCTGATCATGGAAGGCGCTATGATCGGCGTGTTCGTGGCACTGGACTTCGTGCTGTTCTACGTGTTTTGGGAAGCGATGCTGATCCCCATGTACCTCCTGATCGGAGTGTGGGGTGGACCCAATCGCCTGTATGCCGCGATCAAGTTCTTCCTCTACACCCTTGCCGGGAGCGTCTTACTGCTGGTCGCGATCTTGGTGCTGTATTTCCAGGGTGGTCATACCTTCGATATTCTTGAACTCAGTCGGCAAACCTACCCCACGTCTCTCCAAACGTGGCTGTTCTTGGCCTTCTTTGCCGCGTTTGCCGTGAAAGTCCCGATGTTCCCATTCCACACCTGGTTGCCCGACGCCCACGTGGAAGCCCCCACTGCCGGCAGTGTGATCCTCGCCAGTGTGCTGCTCAAGATGGGCACCTATGGCTTTGTGCGCTTCAGCCTACCGATGCTACCGGATGCCTCACGGCTCTTCACGCCCCTGATGGTCGTCCTTTCGATTGTCGCGATCATCTACGGAGCCTATATGGCGTTGGCCCAGGCTGATCTCAAAAAGCTGATTGCTTATTCAAGCGTCAGCCATATGGGATTCGTCACCCTTGGCCTATTCATGTTCAACATCCAAGGTATCGAAGGTGCCGTCATGCAGATGGTGAATCATGGCATTACGACCGGCGGGCTCTTTCTTTGTGTCGGCATGATTTATGAGCGTACCCATAGCCGCCAAATTGCCGATAACATTGGGTTGACCAAGCCGATGCCTCGGTATGCAACCTTTCTGGTTATTTTTTCGCTCTCCTCACTGGGACTTCCCGGAACCAACAGTTTTGTCGGTGAGTTTATGGTTCTCGCCGGCACGTTCCTCTGGAGCAAGGCCGCCACAGCCTTCGCCTCGCTGGGCATTATCCTGGCTGCAGCCTATTTATTGTGGATGGTTCAACGAGTGGCGTTCGGAACACCAGCACCTCACATGCTCCCAAAACTTTCCGACCTCAGCCAACGAGAACTGGCGACGCTGCTCCCGCTGGCGGTCCTGATCTTTGCGATCGGCCTGTTTCCCAACCCCCTTCTCAGTCGGATGCATACAAGTGTCGAACAGGTCCTCGCACGCATCGTCCCCCCCTCTCATCAACAGGCTTCCGCTCCGGCTATTCTGGGCCAGCCAACGTCCTTGGAACAGAACGACCCGAGGGCAACACTCGACATGGTCCATTCTTCAACGACTCATCCCATCGGCAACCTGCCACCCACGGAACAGCAGGGAGAACGGCCATGACCTTCTCGGCTGGAGACCTCTTCCTTGTTCTACCAGAGTTACTGATCATCACCGCCGCCTGTGTCGTGTTCGTGCTCGACCCGGTGCTTCGCACATCCGATAAGGATAGCCTGGTGTGGCTCAGTCTGGGAACACTGGCCGTTTGCATGGGTCTCACGGCCTCCCAAATGGGTACGCAGACATCAATATTCAGTGGTCTTGTCGTCATCGATTCCTATGGGGTCTTCTGGAAACTGCTGCTGTACTTTGTGACAGGACTCACAATCCTACTGTCCTACTCCTATTTACGGGAAGAACGGCTGTATTTTGGTGAATACTATGGCTTCATCTTGCTCTCGCTCACCGGCATGATGGTCATGGTTTCCGCAGCCGACCTGTTGACGATCTATCTGGGTACAGAATTGATGTCACTCTCTCTGTACGTCATGGCAGGTCTCAAACGGAAAGAACCTCGCTCCCTCGAAGCATCGGCGAAATACTTTGTCTTGGGCGCATTTTCCTCCGGAATCCTCCTCTATGGCATCTCGCTGCTCTACGGAGCGACCGGCAGCACGAGACTGCCGGCGATCGCTTCGGTAATCGCGACTCACGGGTTCAGCGACCCGTTGCTGCTATTTTCAACGATCTTATTGGCGGTGGGGTTCGGATTCAAACTGGCCGTCGTCCCCTTTCATATGTGGACACCGGACGTGTATCAAGGCGCTCCGACTTCCGTTACGGCGTTCATGGCCGTCGCATCCAAAGCGGCCAGTTTCGGTGCCTTCCTCCGCGTGTTTGTGGAGGGCTTGGGAGGAGTCAGGACCGATTGGTCGGCCATCTTTCTCCTCCTCTGTCTTGCCACCCTCGTCGTGGGCAACATCGTTGCGCTGGTTCAGACGAACATCAAGCGGATGCTGGCCTATTCGAGCATTGCACACGCCGGCTATGCCCTCATCGGTGTAGTCGCCGCCGGGCGTAGCGAGCACTCGTCCGGTCTCTCAAGCGTGCTGCTCTATATCGCCCTGTACACATTTATGACGTTCGGTGCATTCGCCATCGTCGCAATGCTGCGCAAAGGCACGCTTGAGGGTGAGGAGATCGAGGATTTCACAGGCCTGGCAAAACGCCATCCCCTGCCGGCGCTCCTGATGATGATCTTTATGGTGTCTCTGGCCGGCATCCCGCCGACCGCCGGTTTTATCGGAAAACTCTACGTCTTCCGATCCGCCGTGGAAGCCGGCATAGCCTGGCTGGCTGCCATTGCCCTCATTTTTGCCGCCATTTCCGCCTACTACTACCTCCGGGTCGTCATGGTCATGTATATGCGCGAGCCTGTTGATGGAACGGACCCTGTCCCTCGGTTGGCCATGTCCCCGGCCCTTTCCATTGTCCTAGCCTGTGCCGTGGCTGGAGTGGTGATCTTTGGAATCTACCCCAACCCGCTCGTCAATCTTGCCCTGCAAGCGGTGTTGACACTGAAGTAAGGCCTTCCGTGTTCCGGCTATAGTCTCGCAGGACCTTATGCATGTCGTTCGCTTTCTGAGTGAGGCTGTCACATCGTTTTTTCGCCAGGGATGCCCGAGTCTCGCGGCGGCGTTGGCGTTTTTCTCGCTGTTGTCATTGTTTCCCCTCGTCTTTCTCCTATTGTATGGGGTCAGTTTCCTCGTGAGCCAAAACGTGATCGGCGAGCAGTTCATGCTCAGCTTCCTCAAAGGATTTCTTCCTTCGTTGGGTGAGCGGTTAGCACAAGAGCTCCATCGGATCAGTTCATTAGACAGTGTTCGGTGGATTGTTCTCCTCTCATTCTTCTGGTTCGGTGGACTTGTGTTCTATGAGCTCGACTATGCGCTCAATGTCGTCTTTCAGAGCACTCAAAAGCGTCATCCGCTTATTTCCACGGCTATTTCCGTCGCCCTGCTGGGATCCACCGGCCTGTTACTGTTTACGTCTTACGTCGCCACTCAAGCCATTGCCTTCTTAACGGCCTATGCACCTCGAATCTGGGGATTGGATCTGGTCGCTTTGGCCGCACACGATTTTCATCTGACCTACACGCTTCCCTTTGCGCTCGCCTTCCTGGCGGTGAGCCTGCTCTACCGTCTGGTGCCTCGACGTCGTCCAAGGTGGAGAGACGCCATGGCCGGCGCCTTAACGTTCGGTCTGCTGTGGGTATCGGCCAAGCTCTTGTTCGTCAATTATGGGGATTTCGCGACGGTCTACGCGCGGCTCTATGGGTCATTGCTTGAGGTCGTACTTTTGTTACTCTGGGTGTATTATTCCGCTGGCCTCCTCCTCTTCGGTGGCATCATCGCCAACAACCTCAAGCAGGTTGTCTGGCCCTCGCCTCCGACACCGGCTGATGGCCGCTAGCGGAAATATTTCGACCAGTAATGAAGGTGGCTGATGCAATTCAACGGACGGGACGACTACGAAGCTGCAGAAAGTGCACAAGAGCTGACCGTGTCACAAGCCCGACAATTTCTCCATCCTGCACGACGATGAGTTGGTCCGATCCCTCACGAGCCATGCGCCCCATCGCTTGAATCGCAGGAACATCCGGCGAGATAACCATCGATTCTGAAACGGGACGCATGACCTGATCAACCCGACGCCAGGACCAACTGGCTGCCGGCACAGCCTGAATGTCGGGCACGGTAATGAGTCCGATCAGACGCCGATCCTCCACGACAGGAAATCCCCCGTACCCATAGGCCTGGAAATACCGATTCACGGCCTCATCCAGCGTCGTTTGGGAGGGAATCGACACCACCGTGGTGACCATCATGTCTCGAATTCGAGTCGCTGAGATGGACTGCCGCAACACCGCTTGACGGCGGCTCGCCAACGCCGCGATGTAGAGAAAGATTCCAATCAACGCCAACCATCCTCCTGTCCACACCATCGACGCATCCAGCTCACCGGTTGCCGCTTGGCGGATGCGCAGCAGCCCCCACAGCACAAAGATCACACCAAACCCAAGACCCGCCACTGCCGCTTGTTTCGTCGCGCGATAATAATCTTTCCCCCAAGCCCACAAGCCGGCGCGTAGGATTCGCCCTCCGTCCAACGGAAAACCAGGAATCAGATTGAATATCCCGAGCTGGAGATTCCCCATTCCCAGCAAGAGTCCGAGCATCACCACTCCACGCAGCGCCTGTTCCTGTTGAATCGCCTCCGCCAGAGCGACAATGGCCAAGCAGCTTCCACTGATCACAAAACTGACCATCGGTCCCGCAATCGCAATGAGAAACTCCGCCTTGGGTGACGGCGCTTCTTGGCGCATGTGCGCGACTCCACCGAAGAGAAATAGTGTGATCTGCTCGATCGGAATACGGTAGTACAGCGCCACGTAGGAATGTCCCAGCTCATGCAGGAGGACGGACAGAAAGAGGAGCACCGCGGCGACGGCTCCCATCACCCAATAGCGCCCAGGACTAAGTCCTGGCAGAGTCTCCGGAAGATAGTCTGTTGAGAGAGTCCACGTGGCGAGGAGAAACACCACAAACCAGGACGCATGGATTCGAATGGGAATGCCCAACGCCCGACCGATTTCCCACGAACGCCTCTGCATACCGGACACCGTAGCAGTGGAATGGGGAGGGGGTCAATCTTCTCTCTGCGTTCCTGTATACTAGCCCTCATGAGTCGACCCGTTTCACCACGAGTACTGCTGTGCCTACTCTCCCTCATGCCTTTCGAGCTTGTCCCTCCGCCCCCCACCTTTGCCCAAGTCATCACTTCTGGCTCGCCGAGCTGTCCTGGCGTAGCCTTGAC
The DNA here is from genome assembly GCA_029865485.1 of Nitrospira sp. Classification (GTDB taxonomy): domain Bacteria; phylum Nitrospirota; class Nitrospiria; order Nitrospirales; family Nitrospiraceae; genus Nitrospira_D. The sequence goes on along the minus strand of JAOUGT010000027.1, from coordinate 231 downwards.
GTTCGATCTCTGTCCCGTACGGAATGGATCCGGCTATGATCAGCCCTTGATGGACTATCTCATCACACACCGCATTCCGGCGACGTTCTTTATGTCAGGCAAGTGGATGGCCAAACATGGCGCCCAAGTGGAACAACTTCTTGGTCTGGATTTCTTTGAAGTGGGAACCCATGGTGAAGTGCATGCTCACCTTCCCATGCACGATGCCGACGAACAACGCGCAGAGATCCT
>JAOUGT010000032.1 GCA_029865485.1 Nitrospira sp. | reverse complement strand
TTCACGCCAGCGCATTCTCCCAGATTCAGGGCGACACCCGGTGATGATCCTGGGGGAATCACCACCGGACTCGCCTGCCAAGTCGGAACCTCACAAGGAGGTACGTCACTGGATCAGGCAATCCAGTCAGGCCCCGACCCGGGAAGTAGAGAAGCCCTGAATAATCTCCAACGAACATAGACATCCATCCGCCGCATAGCGCATGTCTCTACGTAGCACAGCAAATTTCATTCCACGTCTGCGACAGGCGCACGGTGGACTCATCTGTAGATTGTTGTCCGGTTTATCATTCCGATCAAAGACCGAAACAGCTGTTGCATACAGCGGATGACACGATCTCACTTATGGTTGTGGTGAGATCAGTGTCGACCACTTCCAGGTCCCCGTATCATATCGCCCAGACCTGTATCCAATTCGATTCAGTATCGAAATAGATTCACCGATGGGCATCACACCGCAATCGGCTCAGATCGCACGACCATCCCAAGAATTTCATTTTCGGTTGTGATGACCCTTGTGGTAAACGATTCCCTCGCCACTGCCTGGCACAGCAAGGTCGTGATTGAGATGATGGACGTGAGACGGAGTTCGATACTTGCGATCACACTTTATGGTGTGAGCATCCCACTCTTGTGTTGGGCTGAGCCTTCGCCCCCAATCCTCCGAACATCTTCAGTAACAGAGCAACAGCTTCATGACGAAGCGCTCTATTTGAAGGAAGAAACCGTCAGCGTCGCCAGCCGGTACGAACAGCCGATTTCCAAAGCGCCGTCCGATGTCTATGTCCTTACGGATGAAGACATCCGTAACTCAGGGGTGACCGACATTCCCACGCTCCTGCGACAAGTCCCCGGCATGGAGGTCATGCAAACCAACGCGGTCGATTTCAATGTGAGCGTACGCGGCAACAACCAGCTGCTTGCGAACAAGCTTCTTGTTCTTGTCGATGGCCGCTCCATCTACATCGATCAAGCTGGTCAAATCTTATGGAAACTGCTTCCTGTTGCGTTGACAGAAATCAAACAAATCGAAGTCCTGAAAGGCCCGGCATCGGCCATCTATGGTTTCAATGCCTTCGATGGTGTCGTGAACATCATCACGAAGTCGCCGGAAGAGATGAAAGGAACCACCGTGCAAGTCGCGGGTGGTGGACTGGGAACAATCCTCACCACCGGAAGCCACGCCGGCACCATCGGCAACTGGGGTTACAGGCTATCAGGCGGGCACGAACAGAACCAACGTTGGTCCGACCAGAGTGCGCCCGCGCTCAATAGACAGCGGTTGGGGGGAATGGTGGAATACCGACTGTCACATGACGGAAGAATTCGCGCCGAGGCCGGTATCAGCCGATCAAACCCTTACAATGGGGTTGAGGGAGGAATCCTCACCTCAAATAATCATCCCTCTCAGGCCCATGCACTACTCAGCTATGAGCAAAACGGCCTGCTTATCCGTGGTTGGTGGAACGGCATTTTTTTTGGAACAACCGACACCCTCGCCCCTCAGCTTGCCCCACTCCTCACCTTGACTGATCGATTGGGGCGATCAGGCCAAGACGGATCGTTCAACACCTACGACTTTGAAACGCGATACCGATTTCTCCCGCTTGAGACGCTGAAATTGAACGTGGGAGCCAACTTTCGTCATATCATTGCATCGTGGAACGCGCTCAGTACACGAACCGTTGAGAATCGCCTTGGACTCTATGCGCAAGGGGATTGGCAGGTGCTGCCTTCTCTGGAAGTGAGTATGGGACTCCGCTACGACCTCGACACCTTTGATGCAGCAACCCTTTCTCCTCGTGGTGCGGTGATCTACCATGTGACCCCGAACCATACCATCCGACTCTCCGGCTCTGTTGCCCATCGCCCACCGACGACCTTCGATGTTGGTCAACACCTGGTCACGGTCCTCACACCTCCAGGTTTCCCCTCAACGAGAATCACCACCCTGAGCTCAGGCACTGTAAAACCTGAACAAATCATCTCGTATGAATTGGGGTACCAAGGCTGGTGGTGGGACCATCGACTGCGAACCAGACTGACCGGGTTCTACAACCACATTTCTGACCTCATCGCCTTTCAAACCTTTACCGGCAACCCTTTAGCGCCCATAAGCCCAGTGAACGGGGGCATCGCCGATGTGTATGGATGGGAAGCCAGTATCGAAGTCTTGATGACCTCCTGGCTCTCCGGATTTGCCAATTATGCCTACCAAGAGGTGGAGCAACGCTCAAGTGGGTCTGCACGACGGTGGATTTCCACATCACAAGATCAACGCCGGACTCCGCATCAACTGGAGTCCGTTCACCGGCGAAATCCTGTATCACCATGTGGGTGCCGCATCCTATCCCCTGTCGGAACTCTTCACGAACCTGACTCCCTTCTTTCCACCCGGAACGGTTCTTCCTCAACAACAGGTCCCCGCCTATAACTTGTTGAATCTCCGACTGGGGTACACACTCTGGCGACAACAGACAGCCAACTACGTACGTGAAGCTGAGGTGGCTCTTTCTGTGTTTAACGCCCTCAACGACAATCATCGAGAACATCCGTTAGGAGACCTTCTCGGTACCCGCGTTATGGGGTGGTTGACGGTGAAGCTGTGAGGGGAAACCGCTCCAAGAGCTGGGCATGATCTGTATTCCTGCTTGTAATTGAGATCCTGCAAGGGCCAGCATAGAAACACCCCTACTCCTCCTCTCGCTCCACTGCTCTCACTTTCATTCACCTCACGCACACAGACGCCGTACAGATATATGGTCCCCTATATGGTATACCTGTGTTCATGGTATGGATCGACAGGCTGCTGGAGGAGGGAGACTTTATGGCCCAACTGCTCAAGAAGCTTACGATTGAAGTCCCGACCGATCTATTAGCACGGGTAACCACGGCTAGTGGCCAGGGCGTCACTCCAACGGTACGAAGAGGGCTAGAGTTGGTTGCAGCAGCAGGCGCGTATGGGCGGCTTCGGAAATTTCGAGGAAACGTGAAGTTTCATGTGAAGCTCTCGGAACTGCGGCAGGATTAACGATCTGCCCTGATACTACCCCACAGATCTGCCGATATCAGGATGTTGACGTCAAAGACCGCCCGATCAATCCTTGACATTCCTGACTTCATGAACAATGGCGTCGATCCGACGCAGCGAGAACTTGAGCAAACGCTTCCTGGTTACTAATCGCCCGCTATAGGAGTAGATAGAAAAAGGAGCAGACTTCTGGCTTCCAGACGCAAGGCGTTTGACAAAATCCAAGACCACCGCCTGTTTATTTTCTGGGAGCCGTCGGAGCGTGCGGATGATCGTTTCACTGCACTTGGTGGATGACTGCCTCATGTGAATCCTGCTTCCCACAGTATCGACCGACTGCACGCACTATATCCCTGTTCCCATACAGACACCAGCGTGATCATTCGCTATGACCAGCCGAGTGGGCTATGTCCGGGGGAGTGCGCATTTGTCCTTTTTCTTAAAACCAGCGTCGTTTATACTAGCCCAACGTCTGAGGAAATGAACGTTGGCAAGACAGGCTTTGTTCAAAATACGAACCGCCATTAGCCATGGCATGTATGATATGACACAGCATGCCTCCGAAGAGATGGCTGAAGACAAGCTCGATATCGTTGATGTTGAAACGTCAATCAGGAATGGTAGACTGATGAGGTCCGAGAAAGACGACCCCCGCGGCACGAGATATACCGTGTACGGTACTGGGGCCGATCGAAAAACTCCAGTTGGCACCGTCGGCCGATTTGCCAAAACAGGCCGTTATCTTATTATCACCGTGTACAAGGTCACGGAGGGGTAGCGCATGAAAAATCTTTTTGGATATGGCTGCGAGTACTGCAGCGGGACTGTAAAAGGCAAGCGGGTTGATCGCGAAGCATTCAAGCACAAAACCGGTTTTGTGATTCTAGAGCAGGTCACGATTGGGGTCTGTGACGAATGCGGAAGCCGTTATTATACGGCAAACACCCTCAAACGAGTCCATGCGATTGCGTCCGGAAAAGCCAAACCCACCAGAACCCAACGCGTACCAGTTGCTCAAGCTGTGTAAACTCTACATACCGGATACCGATATATGAGGAGTGACTTCTCATCAATCATGCCACCACGGACACACCGCGATCATAGCTTGTCGTATTCGGCATGGCGAGGATTGCCCCAGATACACTTCAGACTCGGTAAGGAGGCAAGAACGACATCGGTTCTCAGAACTTGCAATTCTTCACATGAATCTGGGATGACCACCTCTACCGGTGTGTCAGCCGATAACGACACCTGTTCATCAAGAAGCACGTTTCCCCCGTCCATAGTGCGCCGAAACATGCCTCATTGCCTGACCCTCTCAGTACCAAGTGTACCTGTCATACAACAAAGGCACGTTGCATTCTGTCGTGCAGGTAGTTATTCCGGCTCATAATTCAAATTCGGCGAGAGCCAGCGTTCGACGGTCCCAAGATCCATTCCTTTGCGGCGCGCATAGTCTTCAACGTGATCCTTCCCAATCTTGCCCACGGCAAAGTATTTCGCATCCGGGTGGGAAAAATAGAACCCACTCACTGACGCCGCCGGCAATATCACAATACCTTCCATCACGGGATGCTATCTTCTACTCCATTCAGAAGCAACAGCTTGGATCTCGTAGTAGGCCATACTCTCACATGGGGCGACCGAGCACCCACGCCACGATGCCGACAGCACCAGCCCGGTACCGGAGATCCTCAGCCGGACACCGTTGCTTGACCATTCAGTGAATCTTGATAGAATGCGTTCAATCATACTGCCACAATTGTGACGAGGAGGATCTGATGAAAACGCTTGCGGGTACCGTCCACCAGGGGCGTGTAGAGCTGGCCGAACAGATCGAACTCGTTGAAGGCCAGACCGTCATTGTCGTGATTCCCGAAACCAAGGATGTGCATCTTCCCGCTGAGGCAATGAAGCTGTTGGTACGGCTCGATACCTTTCGAAGCGAAGTCGGGCCGGTCGGCTGCGCCACTCGCGACCTCGTTCGCCAAGGCAGACGCAATGGTCAGTAACTATGTGGTGGACGGATCGGTCGCATTGAAATGGCTGATCGATGACGAGGCCGATGTCCTCCGCGCCCGGGCGATCCTCACTGACATCCTGTCCGGTAATGCCAGACTAGTTGTTCCACCGCATTACGTCAGCGAGGTCGGAAACGGCCTGATCATGGCCTCCAGACGAAAGCGCATTGTTCTCCACCGCCTGGCGGAGGCCTGGGCTGTTTTCTGTCGATTCCGCGCGTGGAAACTCCATGGCATCCGCTGCTTGACACACAAACCTTCGAGCTCGCCCGTGACTCCTCACTCACGTACTACGACGCCGCATATGTGGCCTTGACGGCCATGCACAGTGCGAGCTTCATGACCGCTGATAATCAGGCTGCCGAGACAGCCCAGCGAATGAACCTGCATGTGACCATTTTCAGATAAGTCCACTCACTGAGCTTGGGACGGCGCATGCAGGGAGCATAGCTCTCCGTACTCCCTCTTGTCCTAACAGGCTGTCCAGATCTGGTCAGCCACGAAGCGCACCAATCCTTTGGGAAGGCGTCGCAGGATTTCTCGACACACTACTAGCCAGGCTCGTAGTTCAGATTCGGCGAGAGCCAGCGCTCAACCGTGCGAAGATCCATCCCTTTGCGACGGGCATAGTCTTCAACTTGGTCTTTTCCGATCTTGCCGACAGCGAAGTATTTCGCGTCCGGGTGAGCCAAATAGAATCCGCTGACCGCCGCCGCCGGCCACATCGCGAAACTCTCGGTCAGGGTGATACCGGTATTCTTCTCAACCTGTAACAGATCGAAGAGCAACCGCTTTTCCGTATGATCAGGGCAGGCTGGATAGCCCGGCGCCGGACGGATCCCGCGGTATTTTTCGCGGATCAACTCCTCATTCGTCAGTTGTTCATTCGCTCCATACCCCCACTCTTCTCTGGCCCGCTTATGGAGAAATTCAGCAAACGCTTCGGCTAACCGGTCTGCAAGGGCCTTGGTCATGATGGAGTTGTAGTCATCATGATCTCGATCAAACTGTTTGCAGAGCTCCTCCAAGCCCAAACCAGCCGTGACAGCAAACGCCCCGACGTAGTCCTGCCGACCTGAATCTTTTGGAGCGACGTAATCGGCCAGCGAGAGATTCGGATGTCCGGCCGGCTTCTCCGATTGCTGTCGCAAGTGATGAATCGTTGTGAGCAGAGTCTTCCGTGAGGCATCCGCATACAATTCGACGTCGTCCCCGACTGACGCAGCAGCAAAGAAGCCATAGACTCCCTTGGCGGTGAGTTGTCGTTTCTTCATGATCTCATCCAGGAGCCGACGCGCATCGTCGTAGAGCTCTTTGGCTTTGGGCCCGACAGTCGGATCCTCGAGGATCGTTGGGTAACGCCCCTTGAGTTCCCAGGTGTGGAAGAAGGGAGACCAGTCGATGAAGGGAAGCAGTTCGACCAGCGGCTGATCCTCAATGGTTTGAATGCCCAGTACGGCCGGTGTTGGAATATCGGTCTGGTCCCAGTGTGAGACGAACTGATTGGCACGAGCCTTGGCAATCGAGAGGAGCAACTTGGCCCCCCGGTCCTGGTGCGATTGTCGCATCCGCTCGTAGTCGTCTTTGACTTGCTGTACGAACCCTTCCCTCTGCGTGTGACTCACCAGACTTCCCACGACACCCACGGCGCGTGAGGCATCCAAGACGTGAACGACCCCTGGTGTGTAGGACGGCGCAATCTTCACCGCAGTATGGGCCTTACTCGTTGTAGCGCCGCCGATCAACAGCGGAACCTCGAACCCCTCGCGCGTCATCTCCTTCGCGACATGGACCATCTCATCCAGCGACGGCGTAATGAGTCCACTCAGGCCAATGATATCGGCCTTGTTCTCTCTGGCAGCGGCGAGAATTTTCTCACAGGGAACCATGACACCGAGATCGACCACTTCATAGTTGTTGCACCCGAGCACGACGCCGACGATGTTTTTCCCGATGTCGTGCACATCACCTTTGACGGTCGCCAGCAAGACCTTTCCCTGCGCCTGATAAGTTCCGGACCGCTTCTTCTCTTCTTCCATGAACGGCATGAGATAGGCGACAGCTTTTTTCATCACGCGGGCACTCTTCACGACCTGCGGCAAGAACATCTTGCCTGAACCGAATAGGTCACCGACGATATTCATCCCGGCCATCAACGGTCCTTCAATCACCTCAATCGGCTTGGCAAATTTCTGACGCGCCTCCTCTGTGTCGGTGTCTATAAAATCCGTGATGCCCTTGACGAGGGCATGGGAGAGCCGCTCTTCCACCGTCCCCTTGCGCCACTCGTCGTCCTTGACCGCCGTTTTCCCTTTTGCCTTCACTGTTTCGGCAAACGTCACCAACCGCTCAGTCGCATCAGGCCGACGATTCAGCAACACGTCTTCCACCAGTTCGAGCAGATCCTTTGGAATTTCCTCGTACACGGCCAATTGGCCGGCGTTGACGATGCCCATATCCAACCCAGCCTTGACGGCATGGTAGAGAAATGCCGCATGCATGGCCTCGCGAACAACGTTGTTGCCACGGAACGAGAAGGAGATGTTACTGATCCCGCCACTGACCTTGGCCCCCGGCAGATTCTGCTTGATCCAGCGTGTCGCTTCGATGAAATCGACGGCGTAGTTGTTGTGCTCATCGATCCCTGTCGCGACGGTCAAGATGTTGGGATCAAAGATGATGTCTTGCGGTGGAAACCCGACCTGCTCCGTGAGGAGCTTATAGGAGCGTGCGCAGATTTCTTTCTTCCGGTCCCGCGTGTCGGCCTGGCCTTTCTCGTCAAAGGCCATCACAACAACCGCAGCTCCGTAGCGACGGACGAGTGTTGCCTGATCGATGAATTTTTGCTCCCCCTCCTTCAAACTGATGCTGTTGACGACAGCTTTGCCCTGAATATTCTTCAGACCGGTCTCCAGCACCTCCCACTTAGAGCTGTCCACCATGATCGGCACTTTGCAGATATCCGGCTCAGAAGCCACCAGGCGTAGGAACTTCTCCATCGCCGCCTTCGAATCGAGCATGCCCTCATCCATGTTCACATCGACAATCTGGGCTCCGCCCTCCACCTGTTGACGCGCCACCGACAGGGCTGCTTCATAATCACCGGCCAGGATCAGCTTCGCAAAGGCCGGTGAACCGGTCACATTCGTGCGCTCACCGATATTGACGAAGTTGGAATCTGGCCTAATGGTGACCGCTTCAAGGCCGCTCAGGCGTGTGTAGGGCTCAACCTTCGATGGCACATGCGGCTTCACACCTCGCACCGCTTCGGCAATCCGGTGAATGTGGGCCGGTGTGGTGCCGCAACAGCCTCCGACGATGTTCAGCCATCCATTGTCCACCCATTCGCGCAACTGAGGTGCCAACGTTTCCGGCGTCTCGGGAAACCCGGTCGGCAACAAAGGGTTCGGCAGACCGGCATTGGGATGGGCGCTGATGTAGATCGGTGCGATCTGCGACAATTCTTCGATCAGCGGGCGCATTTCTTTGGGACCCAGGGCGCAGTTCATCCCCACACTCAACAAGGGCACATGAGAAATCGAATTCCAGAAGGCTTCGACGGTTTGGCCGGTCACCCCACGGTTACTGCCGGCTTGAATGAACGTGACCGATGCCATGATCGGAACTCGGCGCGCCCCAGACGCAAAGGCCTCTTGAATCGCGAAAAACGCCGCCTTGGCATTGAGCGTATCAAAAATGGTTTCAACCAGCAGCAGATCCGCGCCGCCGTCAAGCAATCCGCGAACCTGCTCGCCATACGCGGCAATCAGTTCTTCGTACGTCGTCCCCCGCGCGGCAGGGTTATTGACATCGGTAGAAATCGATGAGGTCTTGGTCGTTGGGCCGATTGCCCCGGCCACGAAACAGCGCCGCCCCGGCTGCGCCCGCTCGACTGCCTCGACTGCCCGTTTGGCACACTCTGCCCCGGCCTTCGACAGTTCATAGCCAAGCGTGTGCATCCCGTAATCCGCCAGCGAGATCGACTGCGAATTGAACGTGTTGGTTTCGATGATGTCCGCCCCGGCCTCCAAATACTGTCGATGAATATCTTCGATCACGGACGGCTGCGTGAGATTCAGCAGATCGTTATGCCCCTTCAGATCCTTCGTCCAGCCCTTGAACCGATCTCCGCGAAACGCCGCCTCATCCAGCTTCCGCTGCTGAATCATCGTCCCCATCGCGCCATCGAGGATCAGAATCCGTTCCTTCAGCATCTCCACGATGGGCCACTGCCGTTGTCTCGACATGTTCACCTTCTCTCAGGATCGGATAGTTATTGTCTGATTCGTCGCGATCATACTGGAAGGCCTTCCGATGCAGCAAGCAGGGGGGGCACTTTCTTGACATGAATTTGAAGGCCTCGCTACGATGCCTGTGATGCCCATCTCAATCATCCTCTGTTCCGTCACACGCTCATTGGTCCTCTGCCTCCTCGTGCTCACCGCTAGCCCTGAGACCACGATGGCGACTCCCTACTTCGACGACGGATTGCTCGGGCTCTCCCAGAAAGAATTGCACGAGAAACTTGGCAGGCCGCAGGCTGTGCGCGATCGCAAGTCCGCACTCAGGATCTTCACCTATTATCCGATCAGCGATTGGGCGACCTACTTCAGCAAACTGGTTTCTCCGGAGAATGGTGAAGATGTGTATACGTTTACTCGCGAGGGAGTCGAGATCCGTTATTCATTCAGCTATACAGTCGATCCGAATGATGCCGATGAGAATCGGCCGCTCATTGTCCGGCTGGTGGACATTGAATTTCCCCACCCCATGCCTATCAGCCGCCTTCCCACACTAGTTCCCGAGTTTCACCCCTCAACAGAGCCGGCGAGCCCCAGCTTTCGATCCAACATTTGGGTCCTGCTGTTTCAAGGAACTGCTTCCCCCAAGGCCCGCTTCATCGTCAAGGAGCCCGGCAAGGATCAATTCGACTGGACTCTCTGTTTTCAACTCTTCTCGCTGCAAGGCCTTCCCGACCGTCTGACGAGAGACTCACTAGTGGATCGTGTTGAGATCAGCACACAGAGTGTGGAATTCATCACCAGGCGGTTACGACACACACATGAACCGACCCTCAACCCCTTTTCTGCTCAATTCGAAAAGCAACCGATGCCGCCACCGCGATCGTTGAAAACAATCCCGGTTCCCCACTATGCGGAATAGTCAAGCGTATCTCGTTCCGGAATAAGACGCCTCACGCTTCACGTCCCACGACCGACGATTATTGTGGTTGTTGCGTATCGGTAGTTGCAGTGGAAGCGATGACAAATACGAGGGGCTAGGGCGATACCTGAACTCTATTCTGGTGAGCTTGGCCCGCAGCGATCGTTTTCTCTTTCATGCGATCCATTGGGCCCCCATCGCTTGTGTACATCAGCACCGGTGTTCCGATCCCCAGCACAATCAACAACCCCAGGGCCAATAAGCGGACCATTGGGCTATTTTTACTCAAAAATATGATCATCAACAGAACCACTGCAGCAAGGCCGGCTTGAGTCAGTATCTTCGACTGCTCCGGCGTTAACCCCGCCACATCAAGATGGCCCGACGGCACCCCCCAGCCGAGATTCTTCGCTTGTGCTTTGATTTTCTCTTGTACCGACTGCAGCGTCGACGGTGGCTTCGTCACGGCATCGGCTTGCTCATGTGCTTTCACCTTCGCTCGATACTTTTGAGGAACGGTTTCAAGCGTATCCGTGTAGACCAGATTCCCCTGCTCATCGATATACGAATAGATTGTGGTCGCCCAGGCCTCGACAACAAATCCCTGCCCCAGTACGACACAGAGCCACACGCACAATGCTCGGCAGTACAGCTTAACTATCATATCGCGACAACCTCGTTATCTACTCATTGAGGAATATTGAAAGGCATTACTGACCTTCCACCACATTAAGTATAGCTAGATTTATATCTATATGATTTTACAGGATATTACTTGAACTTCCTTGACTCTGGCGCGAGTGCACTGCTAGCATCACCAACTTTGCATCACCCAATGGCTACTGAATCTCAACCGCTCTCCCTCAATTCCGACACGAATGAGCCGTCATTCATTCGTCGCCGCCCTGTGCGGATCATTATATATACGGGGCTGGTTCTGTTTGCCATCATGGCAGTGGTGTGGCCGATAATCGTACAGCTCGGCGATCCCGACTTTCGTAAACATATCGAACAACATCGCGTGATGGTCGGGATGAGCAAGGAACAGGTGTTACAAGCCTGGGGTGGCCCACAAACGATCAACACGACCTTCACCAAAGACGGCATTCGGCAGGAGGAGTGGATCTTCGAGGATTGGGAAAGCACCTCGGTTCTCCGTCACCGCTACCTCTATTTCGAGGAAGGCATCCTGAAGGGAGGATGGTACGAAGGATCACGTGAACGACAGGCTCGAGACTTTCCCTCAGACAAACCGCATCCTAAGATCCAGCCCTAAGAACAGACCGACAGAGAGACTCGCTCCTCCATTCCTCGTTCAGGGTGCTGTGTCTCGGATTGAAAGCCGGAGCCGTCCAAGAAGCACCTCGGCACGGGCATGATCGGCGGCATCCACCATCACGCGGCTTCCGACGAACGGCATTCCAGGATACAGACTGCTGACATGTTCGCCATGGACGACATAGGTGATACGATTGCCGTCCAGCAGGCTCTTGATCATGGCAAGCTCGCCAACGTCCTGCGCGTTCATGAGATGGATCATCCGCATCATGGTTTCCTTGGTGACAGGCTTACCTCCAAAACTTGCCCACTGATTGCACTTTCCTCCTCCCCGTTTTACACTTGGACCAGCCTTAGGGCGTTTCCGTGATGCGTGCGCGCCGCTCTTGGCCTGGGCCGCCTGAGATCGTGAGGACGCGTTTCCATTCGCGAACTTGGTAGATCGCCCACGCGTTCGGTTGGCCCTTAAAAAATGCGGTAGGATCCTCGCCGCTGGCATTGAGGAAGATCGGTTCAGTGAACCCTTCTTCTAAGGCATAGTCGAGCAATGACTCGGTCGTAAACCCTGATCCCCGAAGACTCACATCGGCCAAGAGTGTCAGGATCTCATCCGGATTCTGAATCGTGATCGCTTTCATCGTTGTTCCTCTGGATTCCGAATTGTAACGACACCACATCAAAGAGGCAAGGCATCATGTCGGCTCACATGACGAAATCGGCGTTTCTTGAAGCACTCCTCCAACTCATGGACAACAAACATCATTGGGCCTGGGACTATTTTGCTTCCGGCCGACTCACCCATGCCCAGCTGAAGATTCATTTTCAACAGGAATACGGAGTCTACGTTCGCGACTTTCCCATCTTCTTAGCCAGAATTCTTGGAAAAAATCCACCCCCTTCCGCACGTCACATGTTGGCTGAAAATATCTACGAGGAGGAAACCGGGGGACTTTCGTTGGGAACGTCTCACCCTGAACTCTTCTTGACGATGATGGAAGGACTCCAATTCAGCCGTAACAGTTTTGAACGGGTCCATCTCCTGCCTGAGGCCCGTAGATATCGCGCCTGGCTTGATCGCATGTCGCATCACCGTGAATGGGTATTGGGTGCCACAACGTTCACAGTTTTCGTGGAAGGCAGCGTCAAGGACCGCGCCGAACTCGCCACCCCATCAAAGCGGAAACATGAGAAAGACATCGAGTCCATCATCAATGTCCATCCCCTCGTCCGCTATCATGGCATCCATCCAAGCCGGATGGATTTGATCCGTGCTCATCAGCTGGTTGAAGCCGGGCATCGTCACGATGCCTATCACATGGTCGTGAATTACACCCCACCGGCGATCAGAGAATCCGTCCTGGCTAGCCTTCGTAAGAGTCTCGCTCTTTGGCTGAAGTATCGTGATGCTGTCGCCAAGACCTGCGGAATCACCAAGCCTTCGTGATGGTCCGATGGCTCACCTGCTGTGCGCTGCTCCTGGCGTTCACCAATCACGCAACACCGGCCGAAGCCGAAGTTCCCCCCGAGATGGCCCTGATTCCAGCCGGAGAGTTTCTCATGGGCAGCCCGGAAGATGGTCTGAGTTTTGATGACGAACAGCCACAACGCCTGGTCTATGTCGCATCCTTTTCAATCGATCGCTACGAAGTCACCAACAGCCAATACAAACAATTTGTGGATCGCACCGGATATCCATCGCCGAGCCACATCACTGCACAATTCAACCTCTGGAAGCAAGCGGCCCCCTTCCCCGGAAGCGAACAGCATCCGGTGGTCAATGTCAGCTGGCATGATGCCGTCGCCTACTGTCGGTGGCAAGAGAAACGGCTCCCGACCGAAGCGGAATGGGAAAAGGCCGCACGAGGCACAGACGGTCGCCGCTACCCCTGGGGCATGGACTGGCACCTCTTTCACAGCAATAGCGCAAGTTACTGGGCCGGACGCACGATTGAATTCACGGACGGAGCAGCCTGGAAAGCCTTCTGGGTGGCAGGCGACGGCGCACGCGTGTCCCAGGAGCATGGACTCAACGGCGAAGTGCTGACGCTCCCGATCGGCACGTTCCCTCAGGGAGCCAGTCCCTACGGTGTCTTCGACATGACCGGGAATGCCGCGGAATGGGTGCAGGACTGGTATGAACCCTATTCCTACCTCAACGCTCCACTCTCCGATCCCCAAGGCCCGCAGGGACAACTCCTCAAGGTCGTCCGAGGAGGATCCTGGCTCAAACCGGCACGAAACCTCCGCGCCTCCGACCGCGACTATGCGATGCCCACCGACCACGCCACCGGGATCGGCTTTCGCTGTGCTAAAGATGCATTCTAAACGGCTCTACCGATTCTTGACTCACATCGGCCATCCATGAGTCCTCAGGGCAGAAGCCCGTGGCTTACTGAACTGATGACTGGGGCGGCTTTACAAGAATCACCTCGACCTGTTCCACCTTCACCACCGGCATGATGAGCCCGACGCCTTCTTCTTCATGTGAAAAATCGTAGATAACCGACTCGTTCGGAATGAGCGTGCCGACCATGACAATGAGCACCTGAACCGGTTCATGGCGTCGAAGACTCCTGTCGATCCGATCAACAAGCTGCTTGTCCGGCTTCACCCGTAGATTGGAGGGAAGGTCCTCAGGCTTGAATCGAACCACCCCCCAGCTTGTTTGAGTGAACTCCGGTCCGACTGCGACCGAATACGACTGGCTATCGGCATCGAAGTGCGAGAGCTCTCCGGTCCAGACAAACGCGACCCGCCACGTCAATGTTGGATTCCCTTCCCGTGCCGCGTCACGCTCACGGTTCAGATTGAACAGCCGCTCGTCGTGGCCAGGACCATGGTGACCACGGCCATACACCGTCCTCCAATCCGGTGGAGTTCCCTCCAACGCGGAAAGAAAGGATCCGATGGCCTCCCGATCGATCAATATATGCGTGCCGGAGGGGAGAAGCTGGTCGAGCTCGGCCAGAACAATCGTCCACAGCGGACGAGGACCTGAGTCATCCTCCGATCGTGAGGTCCCCGACAACAGGAAACAGGTGCAGAGCAAGAGGAATGAAGCGAGAACCCTCGGCAGCTTACTCGGCGAGGGCACGGCTAAACGCCCGCTCATACGAGGCCTTCAGGGAGATCAGGCCAGGATGTTCATCAGACAATACCCCCACCTGAGTGAGCACCGCAAGCCTCGGAGCAGGATTGAGCCGACGCAAGTCGAATCGCGTGAAGCCCTCCATACTCAGGGCCTGTTCATAGATGCCCAGCCAGGATTCAGTGACGGCGCGCAAGCCCGCATCCGTAGCCTGCATGCGGCCCATTCGTACTTGCTGAAGCAGCTTGATCAGAGGGTCGGATTGCGAAATGGTTGAGATCGCTCGGGTCAGTGCTTGTCCGTCAATGGTGCCCATGGCCTGGTTAGTTCATCGAACAGGCACCAGGCCCGCGGGGATCGCCGCAACTGCCGCAGGCCCCCTGACTTTCGGAGGAGGCCCAACTGGTCGTGGCGCCTACGCCAAAAGCTGAGAACTGTTTCTCGAGCTTCGTCGCTTTGCATTGAGGACACACCGCTTCTGCTGTCCCTTGCACCAACAACTCAAAACGGTGATTGCATTCACCGCAGACATATTCGAAGATAGGCATACTGACTAACTCCTTGGTTGTACGGAGCATTATAAGATTACCTCCAGCGATTCGCAATGAGAGGGGCAGGATGTATCAGGAAGAAAAAACCTTTCGCCTTCGTGTGACGCTCGAAGCCTCGTTTCCGGATGACTATGATGGGGAAGAAGATGAGTCCAATTGGGTCCGGGAGTGGGAAGCACAGATAAAACCTCGCTTGATCAAGTCGGTATTCGACTCTCTTCGGCTGCAGAGAGGCTGGTCGTCGCATATTCGAAACCGAGGCGTCTCGCCCACCGATGAGATCGAGATTGTCGTGAGTAAAGATTTCTCACAACCCGTACCCCTTGCCTTTGAACAATGACGCCTACCTCGAATATTGGCCTCTATGTGCATATCCCCTTCTGTCAGCATCGCTGTCATTTCTGTGCCTTCTACCTCGAAATCGCACATGCCGATCGCATGGCGAGGTTCTATTCGGCCCTCACGAATGAAATTCGGATCCTAGGTGAGTCCGATAGGCTCGATGGGCGCATGCTCCAGAGCATCTATTTTGGTGGCGGGACTCCCACCGCTCTTCCACCCCATCAGCTGGCCTCTCTGCTGAAACTGATCCGAACAACCTGGCCGACCACCCCAACGGCTGAAATCACGGTGGAGGCCCACCCGTCTTCCGTCACCCGTGAAGATCTCACAATCTTGGCAGAGGCCGGCTTTACAAGGGTCAGCTTCGGAGCCGAATCAATGAGGGAACAGGATTTTGTCCCCATCGGTCGGCATGGACGGGTACGGGATACGGCAACCGCCGTTCGGGCGTCCCGTGAGGCGGGCTTCGTCAATATCAACCTCGACCTCATGTACGGACTCCCCGGGCAATCGCTCCAGGCTTGGCAACGTACCCTGGAGTTGATCCTCGCCCTCGATCCGTCCCATATCTCTTGTTATGCGCTGACGATTGAGGAAGGGACGAAACTGGCACAGGATATTGTCCAACAGCGAGTTCCATCAGTCGACGACGGACTTCAAGTGGAAATGGAGTCTGCAACAGAACAGCTGCTTACACAGGCAGGGCTTGTCCACTATGAGATTTCAAATTACGCCAAACCAGCATGGCGCTGCCGTCACAATCTACTCTATTGGACCAACGGGGAGTACCTCGGCCTTGGCCCAAGCGCCCAGTCGTATGTGAACGGAGCCAGGTTCGGCAATGTCGCAAACCTTGATCAGTATGTGGCCAGCCTGCATGAGAACCGCCTGCCCATAACCGATTGCACCACACTTTCACACAGTGAGAGGGAACGCGATGCCTTAGTGTTCGGCTTGCGCCTTGTGAGGGGTGTCCCCCTGCATGCAATTAGGAGCGCTGAACGGGATTCTGAAATCGATCACCTCATAGCAAGCGGGCTTTTGCATACCGATCTAGAACGTCTCTGGTTGACTCCACTTGGACGACGCTATGCAGATTCAGTCGCCGAACGTCTGTTCTGAACTGGTGGCACCACAGTTTGGACCCAGTACCGTACAGCCCGAGACCCAGCTTCTCGTCATCTGAAGTCCCTTACCAATTGACAAGTTGCTCCTGTTTGGAGAAGACTACGGAGAAGTTGTGAGGAGCTCCATGCCAGTCAACATGGATCCATCAAAGAAACGTCGCCGTTCCCAAAACCCAAGCGCCCCGGCGTCCACCCCCACGATCAACGGCACGGTTTCGTCTCACCCCCTTCAGACCTTTGGGATTGAAACGGAAGAAGATCGTGAAAAGGAGCTGGCTGATGCCGAGTTGAGAAACCTGTGGGAAGCAACGGAAGTGATCGATATGGACAAGACTTGAGAATCGAGAAAGGAAGCCGGTCACCGGACTGAGAACGAGACGCGCGCGCACGCACGTTCGACAATTCCCCTGCATGCCAACACCAGCCACACCAGAAACGATTCCCGACATTGGGGAAGAGACCCTTACCGGCACCGGAAGCGGATTTGAGTCCCGTGTCGTGGTATACAATTGCGACTGTCACACCTACAAGCAGGTCATCGACCTGTTTTGCCGCTTCATTCCCGGTATGACTTCGGCGAAAGCCTTTGAGCTGGCCTATCGCATCGATCACGAAGGACAAGCCATCGTCTTTACCGGTTCAACTGAGCGAGCAGATGACATCGCTGCGAAACTCGCAGGGGGTGGACTCAAGGCCGTCGTTCAGTAGTTCTCAGAGCAACCTACTTATGCTTTGCCTTAGGCTTGGCAACCGTTTTCGCCGTACTGGAAGACTTCTCGGGTGAACCCTTCGACGCCGGCTTCGGTGATTTCTTTCCCCCCTTTGCCTGTTCTGTTTTTCCGTTCTTGTCAGCAGCCTTGGACTTGCTGCCCGACGAGGATTTCACCGGTGCCATGTAGGTGGACGTGCGGTTGACTTTCGCTAACTGGTCTCCGTTGAGCACGCGCACTTGATACAACTCAAACAATTTGCTGATAGCTTTCGTATCGCCTCGTCTCGCTGCACTCAGCAGCTTTCGGCGTTGGTTCATCTCTTCTTCTTCGGTATGCGAAGCAGCTCGTCGTTCCATGCCCATCCTCTCTAGTCAACAGCCGATGGTCGGTTAGGCCCCCACGTCTTGAACACCCAAGTCTAAGAAAATAAAGGGAGTATATCAGAATAGAGGGTTTCTTGTGAATCTCAAACAATATCCACAGCGATGGAAACAAGACCCTTGAGAAGGGCTGTCACTGACCGGTATAACAAGTCTCTATCAACCTGACACCTATTCGGAGAGGAGTTTGGATATGGAACATCAGCCTACCCCATCGACTGTCGCGGACGACCCTCAAGCTCGAGAGCTTCTTCGTCGTGCCTTTGAGGCAACGGCTCGTTGGCACAAGGATTTCCAAGGATTTACCGCCGACCTCACGGTGAATGTGAACGGCAAAGAAACCACCGGTTCCGTCATGGTCAAAAGTCCTCGTGAAGTATCGGTCCAACTCAGTGACGGCGATATTCAAAAGTGGGCACAAGAACAGCTGGGCATGATCGCCGTCCACCGTGGCCCCCGGAGCTTCGATGAATCTGACGGCAAATACACCCTGACCATGGAAGAGGACGGTCATCCCCTTGGAACCAAACTGACGATCCATGGGTCCAATTCCTACTATCGGCTCAAGGACAACCGCATTACCCAAATCAACCGGAAGATGGCCCATCCCGGCATGAATCCCTTTGCCTTTACCATCAACGTGGAGGAAAGTGCTGTCACGAAGGACCAGAAGAACCTCACGACCAAGTACACGGTCTATTACTACTCGCCGACAGACGGCACGTTGACCAATGTAGAGAGCTTCACCGACACCCACATTCGTGTCGGAGCCTGCGACCTGCCGGCCACCAGGCGGATCATCACCTATGAGGGCAAGCAGGTTGTTGTGAAACATCTGAACTTCACGAACCACACCCTGCTCTGACAATGGATTTACGAAAAGAGTTCCCCCGCAGCATGAAATTCAAGTTGGCGGGGTATGCCCATCTCGCGCGCATGATCGACAAGTGCCGAGCGGTCCTGGCCGGAACGGAAGGTGAGTATATTTATCCCTGCCCGATGGACGACCGCCTATTAGAGTTCGCTGGGATTACCAGCGACCAGTTTACGGCTGCTGTGAAAGCCAATACGACCGACGAAGGGGTCCTGGCATGGTTTGCAAAGAAGGCCACAGCACACCAGCCGGAGGAGTTGGAAGAGTGGAATCAACAGTTGCTGACACGGGGACCGAGTTCTCCTGAAAGTGCGGTGAAGTTTAAGAAGTATCTTGAAGCCATCGCCCCATCCCGCACCGACATCACCGCATGGTCGGACCTTCAAGACCTTGAAGAAAGACGAATCGTTCCAAAGCGAGAAGGGGCGAACGGTAAGACGTGAAGCGTCTTTATCCGAAACGAGATACGATTCACGAGGTGCCCTAATAAGGCATACCCGGTGTTTGTTGGTGATCCTCGGACCCCTGAGCTTGCCAACGGGCGACAAACCACTGTTTCCAGCGTCACAGTTAGCAGTGTGTTGACAAACACATGCACGATGCGGAAGGCCGTTCAGCAAGGCCGCACGAGCCGAGAGGCGAATCGTGCTCTCTCCTGTACGGTGAGCCTCTGGGCGAGGTGACAACGCCGCTGGCGGACTTTATCAACAGCCTGTTAGTAGCTCAGTGCCGGATACTTGCCGAGATAGGTTGGTTGCTCAGCCTGAGCCACCAGAAACTTGGCAACATCGGCCCGAGAGATGGCCCCCACCTTCATGCCTTGCACCAACTTATCGAGAACACGATATTGACCGGTCATGCTGCCATTGGTTAGCCGGCCTGGCCGCACGATCTCCCATCGAGGATATCCGGCGCTAATCAGCTGCTCCTGCACATCCTTATCCCGATAGACCTGCTTGAGCGCCAGCGTAAAGAGAATCCTCATAGGGAATGAATTGTAGTTCCAGCTATCGCCGGTTCCGAATCCAGTAAGGACAATAAGGGTCGGCGAGGAACCTATGTGTTTAAGGGCTTGCAACAAAATACGAGCTGAGTCTGAGAACATCGTGGTCGGCAGAGGACTTTTTGTGCCGAGCGTCACCAAAACGGCATTGGCTCCTTCGACTGCCGTTCGCACCGCGCGTGCGTCCGTCGCACTCCCCTGCACTCGTGTCAGTTTACCGTGATCTGGAATTGGCACAATCCGACGCGAGAGGGCCACGACCTCATGCCCGCTTTCCAGAGCAAGCCGTACACACTGCAGTCCGACTCCAGCCGACGCACCAAGAATAGAAATCTTCATTATTGCTCCTCTTTCCTAACCTTAACCGACATGGGGACACACAACGATACCCTCACAATCACACCCTGCCATTACTCCACTCTATTCCATGAACCGAACGAAAAGCGAACCGCTCTGCCATGCTCTAACGACAGCGCTATGTCGACTTGAGATGACGAGTACCAAGAACGACTGCCTCAGACCAGCCATCCTGGCTTATTTCTGCATACAGGCGTGGGGAAACCTACGCCCCGCCCCGTGACAGTGGCGAGGCGAGCCGACCAAGCAGGACGTCCTCGCAGAGATGCGAGACCCATTCACTGGGTCAGTAGCGCCCTTTCGGATCGATGACGGCGGATGTGAGGTCCCGATAGAGTCGGTGAAACGCCTCAGTACTCAATGCGGGGTCTTGAAGCTTGGTCAACGTATCCTGCGTGATGTGATATTCCACGGTGTCGTCATAGTTTGACGAGGCAATTGTAATGAACCGTGGAGGGAACAATCGTTCAGGCAGGAGGATGCCGACACCAAGATTGTATTTCATGGCCAGACGAATCGCCTCTCGAGCCTTATCGGCAGGTACTTCTCGGCCCAGTCCGATGTTCTGAGGCGGGTGCCCCATCCTGGCATATTGGAAATGGACGTTTGTCAAGCCAACCTGGACAAACTCTTTTTTTATCTCTGCTTCTCGAGTCCGATGTTCATAGGCCAGCACGACCTCAACCCGGCTCACGGGTGCGGCGGATACATTCTCCCCAAATGCCATCGGGGCAGTCACTTCACCAGTCAAACAGGTCAGAACAAGAAGAACCAGTAGATACGGGATGAACATAAGCTATTCCTCAGCAAGAAATGGTACAGGCCTCAGAGGGGTTATTGTAACCGAAAGCTCTGGGAGATTTCTCGAGGAGACGATGCGCTCTACAGGAAACAATCGAGAGACTGTGCGGTAGGAGTGGCGTACCCGCGCGTGGGCGGGTACGCCACCAGACTTATCCTACTTGATGCTCAGCGAAGTGGGAGCGACTTTCGCCTTCCCATTTTGCTTGGCCGTCTTGGTTGGAGGCACCTGCGGTGTCAACGGCTTAATCCGTTGATCATCCGTCGGGAGTACCCGGAAGAGACCCCACTGACCGGCGTTGGCGTATGCCGGACGCTGATTCTTCCAGATGTAATCTCCGGCGATCCGGTTAGGACCACCAGCCCCACCAGTCAGGTGTGCATTGATGATTTCGGATCCTCCGAACTCCATCGTGCTGACCTGGTCGGCTCCCTGCATGTATGGCTCATGCGGCCATTCATGCCCGTCGATCGTAAACAGCTGCACCTGCTCGCTGAAAGCGCCCAGGACGTGGACCGCCACTGGATCACCGACATGAGCCTGAAGCAACGGAGTCGACGGTGTCTCGCCGGCCTTCACGCAGGCGAAGACCTCGGGAATGTCACAACCCTTTTCCATCCGCCATGCGGTCGGCTCCGAGCGGTAGTTCACCGCCGTAATACCGGCCACTTGCTGAATGTAGGGCATGAAGCTGACCCCGACGATGTTATCCTCGTCCTGGAACATCAGGGAGAAGTCTCGGTAGTTCTTCCGATTCTCATTCCCCGAAATGGTCCGGTCAACCAACACATCCGCACGCCAGCTGCTCTTCATGGTCACATCTTCGCCGGTCACAGGATCACGATACCGTGAACCCTTCGGACCAACAATGATGGAACCGAACAGCCCGTTCCGTGGGTTTTCCACCACGTTACCCCAATCCTGAATGAGTGCGGCCAACTCACCGTACTCCGGATGGGCATAATAGGTGTAGGTCTTGCTTTCGCCTGGAGCGACCGTCTGATCGCCAGGATTGTTACCAACATTGGCGCCGAACGAATCCTTCGGATTAAACGCCATCATATCGACGTGGAATCCGGCCCGTTCCTTCGCCATTTCATTTTTCAGATTGACCTTCACGCAATCACCGACGTTGACGTGCAGCGTCAGAGGACTCGGCTTCAACTCGCCGGACTTGACCCGACCACGATCACCATCGAGGACATACATCTTGCCCTGCTCATTGCCGAAGACCATCTTGCGTTCGAGATCGACTTCCATCACACCCGGTGCACCATCATGGTACCGGATCTGCTGATCGACCGCCGACACATTGAACGTCTTCACCGGCGCATCAGCCGGGCACACGGACGGAGCAGACTTTTGAATCAGCTCACGGCTGGGCAATGGCTTCAGGTCCGCCTGCAATTCATCGTAGACTCTGAAGATACCCCAGCTCCCTTCTGCAAAGTGCGACGCGCGACCACTATAGTACAGGTAATCGCCCGCCTGCTTCTGCGGTCCACCGGCTGCTGGAATAGCCGGATCATACCGTTCACCGATCACCAGGTGCACGGTGCTTCGCGGCATCGCATCCTTGGCGTACCGCTCCATCGGGAACCAATGGCCGGTCACGTGCCAGGTGTGCACTTCGTTCGCTGAACCAACAAGCGCCCGCACCATGATCGGATCTCCGAGATAGGCGCGCAACAATGGCGTCCCAGGATCACCATGGATGCCGGACACGAAGAGCTTAGATGGATCCGGATTGTTGGCGAGGCGCACGCTCAACGGCTCAACACGCATGCTGTAGCCGCTGCCGGTTGTCGCTTCACCACCGTTCAAGAACCACATCGGAGACTTGTTGATCTTCTCCGGGAATTGGTG
>JAOUGT010000202.1 GCA_029865485.1 Nitrospira sp. | reverse complement strand
CCGCACTGCTGACACTCATGCGGTCGATCTTCGGGAGGAACATCTAACGGTGTCCGATCGATGCGCCCCCCGCAGACGTGGTAAAACCGCCCACGCGCATGTTCGTCGTCCAGCGGATCACTTTCGTATACCAGCACCATAAGATTTCCACTCCCTCGTTTGTCTGCGAAGTATAACGAGCCCTGATTTGCAACCGCAACCACCGGCAGACACCAAAGCGCAAGGTTAGGTCGAGGCTAAAAAAGAATTCGATTTACCCGCTCTTCACCTTTAGCCGCTGGCCTAAGGCTCCCTACTATACCTGGAACTGCGCTTCGTACAAGTTT
This sequence comes from Nitrospira sp., assembly GCA_029865485.1. Classification (GTDB taxonomy): domain Bacteria; phylum Nitrospirota; class Nitrospiria; order Nitrospirales; family Nitrospiraceae; genus Nitrospira_D. The sequence goes on along the minus strand of JAOUGT010000202.1, from coordinate 5,728 downwards.
GCATAGACCCCGCCTCGGCTCAGCAGCTCCTCATGGCGACCATCTTCAACTAGCTGCCCGTTTTCGAGCACAAGGATCCGATCTACATCGTGCAAGGTCGACAAGCGATGGGCGATGATGAAAGTGGTTCGTCCGGCGGTAAGTTCGTTCAAGGCCTCCCGGATTTTGACTTCGGTCTCCGTATCAACATTGGACGTTGCCTCATCGAAAATGACAATGGGTGGATCTTTCAGCAGCACCCGGGCGATCGAGACACGCTGCTTTTGCCCGACTGAGAGTTTCACACCCCGTTCACCAATCCAGGTCTCATACCCTTCAGGCAAGGCTGCGATAAATTCATGCGCCCGAGCAACTCGTGCCGCCGCCTCCAGTCGATCCTGATCTGCCTGGAGGTCACCATAGAGCAGGTTGTCTCGAACCGTGCCGTTGAACAGGAATGGTTCCTGTTGGACGAAGCCGATCTGCTGACGCAGATAGACCATGGGCAAATCGCGGATGTCTTTTCCATCGATCAAGATCGCGCCGTCGGTGACGTCATAGAACCGCATCAACAATTTCAGAAGCGTACTCTTCCCCGCCCCGCTCATTCCAACCAAGGCCACACGTTCTCCCGCCAAAACCTTCGCGGAAAATCCTTTCAGGACCGGCACGTCAGATCGATAGTGGAACCGCACCTGCTCGAATCGTACCTCGCCATGCGCACGATGGCTGGGAGCAAGCGCGCCCGGCCGATCGGCCACCTCGGGGATCGTATCGAGCACATCAAACACTCGTTCGCTCGCGGCCAAGGCATGCTGCAACATGTGATTGACGGAGTGGATTTGATTGATAGGCACATAGAACATCGCGAGGTACGAAAGAAACAAGACCAATTCGCCCAGCGTCAAGCGCCCGTCCATCACCTCACCGGCGCCGTACCAGAGGATCAAGACAGTCCCCAAGGCTCCGACGAGAATCATTCCCGGGGAGTACATCGACCACAGCACCATGGCGTTCAGGTTTTTCTCACTATAGGCCTGGCTCAGCCGGTCGAACCGAGCCTGTTCATGGCCTTGGCGGCCAAATCCCATCGTTTCCCTGATACCGGACAGCGCATCTTGCAGATAGCCATTCAACTCCGCCGCACTCTGACGGGTCTCTCGATAGTAGCCGTGCACCTTGGATGTGAACCAACTGGCCGAGAGAGCGAGCAGCGGGATAGGCAGCAGCGCGAGGGTTGCCAGCTTCCAATTCAGCATGAACAAGAGTCCCGTGATGCCGACCAGGGTCAACAAGGCCGTCATCATCCCCTCAAGTCCATCGATAAAGATCCGTTCGACATGTTCGGTGTCGTTCGTCACACGAGACATGATTTCGCCCGTCGAGCGATTCTCAAAATAGGTGATCGACAGGCGTTGCAGAGCGGCGAAGATATGCCGGCGAAGATCGTGCACCACCGTCTGCTCAAGTTGGTTATTGAGCCGGATGCGCAACGAGGCGAAGACATTCTTGAAGATGTAGGCGCCAACCAGAAGCCCGATTACCCCCGGCAACAATGAGGCCTGCTTCGCCTGGATGACATCGTCAATAATGATCTTGATGACCCACGGCGGCACCAGCTCCATCGCCGTCGCACAGGCAGCACAGAGCAAGGTCAAAACGGCCAGCGTTCGATGGGGTCGCAGATATTGCAGGACGCGAAGAAGGGCTTTCACAAGCAGTTCGACAAGGCAGGCATTAGATTACGTTCGAAGACTCTTTCTGCCAATATTGTGAAAATTCGTCGAGCTGCGTGAGGGTGGACATATCGGTCATACGATCAAGAAAAACCTTACCAATCAGGTGATCAAGCTCGTGTTGGATACAGACCGCATACAGGTCCGTGGCTTCAAAATCCAAGGGCTTGCCCTTCCGGTCCAGTCCCTTGACTCGTACCAGTGAGGGTCTGGTGACTTTTCCCCTCAACCCGTCGACACTCAAACACCCTTCCCAATTCTCTACCTGGTCTGGTCCATAATAGACGATTGAAGGATTGATCAGAACCGTTTCGGGGAATCCCCCTTCCCCTTTACAGCCCATGACGACCAGTTGAATCGACCGCGACACCTGTGGCGCCGCCAACCCGATACCCGGTTCCTCATACATGGCCTCGAACATGTCGTCGATCAAGCGCTGGATCTCCGACGACTTGATCTCTCGTGGGTCGATTGGGGCCGCGATCTTCCGGAGGATCGGATTCCCGAGTTTGGCGATCTTCAACATGGTACCGGTTTTGAGTCTCATAGCCTGTTCATTATTCGTAACATAGCCGTCTTCGAGCTCGCAACCTCTTCAATATCCCGTCACAGATTCCGCTTCGGTCGGCGAGGTTCAGGAATCTCAAAGGTCTCCTTGTTGATGTCCCACCACTCAACCCATTCGCTCGACCAGGCCGCGCGATCCTGTTTGGTCGAGGTATCCCAATCATGGAATTCCGTTTCATGGCGAGTCAAAATCCAGAGTGATTGCAGGGCGGACAGTGCCACAAACCGTTCCTCATCGCTGACCATGGGAATCAGGATCGGAATAACGGATTTCTGACGGATATACCGCGATTCGAACGCGGCTGCTTTTCGCACTGATGGATTGGGATCTTTGGCCATGACGTTGATGGCCTCGGAGGCTTTCGTCGCATCCAGACGAACAGCCACCCGTAACGCATGTTCCCGCACACGGGATAGTTCGCTCGGCTCCTTGGCCGTTTCGACAAGGGCCGGGACGCCCGCCACACCCTTCATCATCAGCAGCGTTTCAATCGCATTGTACCGAATTCTTGGACTGGACATAGTCAAGGCCTTGACCAACACCGGAACCGACGATTCGCCCAAATGCACGAATTCCCCCATCGCCCAAAACTCTTGTTTCCCTTCCAGCAAGGGCAACAGGGCCTCGGCTCGCTTGATCTCTTCCGGGCTGAGCGGTGTCTTATTGGGAGGAATCGAGACATCCGGCACCTCCGGGTTCACCGGTGGGGCTTCATAGGGCACTTGAACGGTCCAGACTCGACTCTGATCCGCCCATGCGCAGAGAGGCACCCCTCCCCCCATCACGCTGAGCAACCAGATCACTCCCAGTCGGCACACATACGAGTGGTTCACAATCCCAACACTCCTCTCTCGCCTGCTCAAGATATCCATTTACTCCCGCTCTTCCAGATTATCACGATGATGAACGATTTCGTAGAGGACCGGCAAGACGACAAGGATCAAAAAGGCCGCCGTCAACATGCCTCCCACGACGACACGTGCCAGCGGCTTTTGCGCCTGAGACCCGATGCCTGTCGCGAGAGAAGCCGGAAGCAAGCCGATCGCCGCTCCCAAGGTCGCCATTAAGATCGGTCGCATTTGAACATCGGCACCGCGCATCACAGCCTGCCGGAGACCAAGCCCGGCCAATCGAAACTCTTCGATACGCGAGATGAGCAACACGCCCCCCAGGATCGCAACCCCCAACGTCGAAATCATGCCCACGGCAGCCGAGATGCTGAAATGGGTCTGCGTAATCACGAGCGACAACACGCCGCCGACCAAGGCAAAGGGCACAGCGGCCAGGACGAGCAACGCGTTCTTCAAGGAATCGAACGTGGCATAGAGCAATAAGAGAATAATGGCCAAGCTTACTGGCACGATCTTCGCCAGCCGCTTCTGTTCCTCCTTGAGCTGATCATATTGCCCGGCCCACTCCATGCGATACCCTTCCGGCAACGTCACCTGTTGCGACAACTTCACTTGTGCTTCCTCGACCGTACCTTGAAGATCGCGATCGCGCACGCTGAACTTGATCGGGATATACCGCTCGTTATTCTCACGATAAATGATGAAGGCCCCGGTCTGCATGGTAATGGCCGCGAGCTGCTTGAGCGGAATTCGGGCCCCATCCGGCGTGTTCACGGAGATATTGCCGATGGATTCCACATCCTGCCGATACTCCGGCAGAAACCGAACAACCAGGTCGAAACGTTTCTCGCCTTCATAGACCTGCGTCACCGCTTGGCCTCCGATCGCGGCTTGAACCACCGCATTCACGTCGGACACTCGCAAGCCATAACGGGCGCTGGCTTCGCGATCGACCTGGATCAAAAGATTTGGCTGCCCGATCAATCGAAAAATCCCCAGATCTTTCACCCCAGGAACGGTACGCATGACCGATTCAATCTCGGCCGCCTTCGTTTCCATGAGTTTGAGATCCGCGCCAAACAATTTGATCGAATTCTCCCCCTTCACCCCCGACATCGCTTCCTCAACATTGTCTTCAATGACCTGGGAGAAATTAAAAATGACGCCCGGGATCGTCTTCAGTCGACGGTCGATTTCTTCGATCAGGTCTTCTTTCGCTAACCCTCGGCGCCAATCCGATGTCGGCTTCAGATTGGCCAAGAATTCGGCATTAAAAAAACTGGTCGGATCCGTTCCATCATCCGGCCGGCCGAGTTGGGACACGACCGTGTCGACTTCCGGCGACTCTTTGAACATCCGGCGGATGTCGTTGGTGAGTCGATCCGCTTGATCAAACGAAATATCGACCGGCATCGTGGCTCGCACCCATAAGTTACCTTCCTCCAATGCCGGCATGAATTCACCACCCAATAATTGCAGCGCCAGAACGGCGAGCACCACCAATCCCGTCGAAAACCCGACCACCAGGAGTCGTCGATCCATGGCCCATTCCATCAGTCCCAGATAGGTGCGCCGCACAACCCGGATGATCACCGTATCACTGTCCTTGATCGGGGCCCGCAACAGAAACGAGCACAGCACGGGGGCGAGGGTAAACGCCATCAACAGGGCTCCCACCAGCGCGAACCCATAGGTGATCGACATGGGAGCGAAGATCTTGCCGGGAACACCGGTCATCGTGAACAACGGCACAAAGGCCACGACGATGATCGCCGTCGAAAAGAAGATCGGCCTCCCGACTCGGCGGGCGGCCCGAATGATGTGTTGGTGAATCGTCACCTCTGGTGTCTTGCTGTGCGCCAACTGAAAGAAGATGCTCTCCACCATCACCAACGCGGCGTCCACGATGATCCCAAAGTCGATCGAGCCCAAGGAAATCAAGTTGGCCGACTGACCAACGGACACCATCATGGTGAAGGTGAACAGCAAGGACAGCGGAATGGTCAACGCGACGATGAGCGCCGCGCGGAGATGTCCGAGAAACACGAACAGGATGACACTTACGAGCACCATGCCGCTGATCAAAATGTCGAGGACCGTCTCGACCGTCGTGTGAATCAGTGTCGTTCGGTCGTAAAACGTTTTGACGGTGACTCCAGACGGCAGTTTCCCGTTGTTCAGTTCCTGCACCTTCTCCCGCACCCGATCGAGAACCGGTAAGGCCTGAGCACCGCGCTGGAGCAACACCACGCCTTCCACGACATCGTCTCGGTCGTCGATCCCAACCTTGCCAAGACGCACGCGATGGCCCACGAGAACCTTCCCCAGAGTCTTGATGAAAATGGGGGTCCCTTCTTTTTCCGCCACCACCACATTTTCGATATCATCCAGGTCGTTGATCAGCCCCAGCCCACGAATATTGTAACTCTGTGCCCCGATCGTTAAGTAGTTCCCTCCCACGTTCGCGTTGCTGTTCGACAAGGCCGTCATCACTTGTGAGAGATTCACACCGTAGCTGATCAGTTTTCCCGGATCGATATCGACATGATATTCCTTCGTGGTCCCGCCTAAGGTCGTCACGTCGACCACACCTG
>JAOUGT010000201.1 GCA_029865485.1 Nitrospira sp. | reverse complement strand
GAAAGGGGCAAGCATCGCCCTACCGATCGCCGTACGGATGGTCGCAGCTCGAAAACCTGGATGACCCATGTCGCCGAAGAGCGACGGCTTCAAAGACTTCGTACTGGATCAACTCACCGACTTTCGAGATTTGAGATGCCGCGCCATGTTCGGCGGGTACGGCCTCTATCATCGATCCACATTTTTCGGCATCATTCATAAAGATCGTCTCTACTTCAAAGTAACGATGACTACGGTATCTCATTATCAGGCAGCCGGCATGAAACCATTTCGGCCGAACGCAAAGCAGACGTTGAAATCCTTCTACGAAGTGCCGCTCGATGTGATTGAAGATGCGGAAGCCTTGACCCAGTGGGCGACTGACGCGATTAAGAGATGATCAGCCCATGCCTCATACTCTCTGGACCATCGGTCATTCGACGAAACCAAGCGAGAAGTTCCTGGCTCTACTGAAGGCTCATCACATTCAACAGCTTGTCGACGCACGCACTGTCCCTCGCTCTCGCCACAACCCTCAATTCAACCGAGAAATCCTTTCAACCAGCCTGAAAGGCAACGGCGTGGGGTATACCCATAAGCCGCAGCTCGGTGGATTGCGCAAGCCTAAGAAGGATTCGATCAACACCGGTTGGCGCAATGAAAGCTTCCGCGGCTACGCTGATTACATGCAGACAGAAGAGTTCTGGGGTGCCCTGGACGAGCTGATAGCTGACGGCCAAGGGCTGAGGACTGCCATCATGTGTGCCGAAGCAGTCCCGTGGAGGTGCCATCGATCACTGATCGCCGATGCATTAGTGAGTCGTGGGTGGGACATTCGCCATATCATGTCAGAGACGAAAGCCAACCAGCATCAGCTCACGTCTTTCGCGGTAGTGGAGAATAGATTGCTCCGTTACCCCGATCCTGATGCTGCCCCTCGGTTGTTCCCCTAGCCGGTCCAACAACTCCGAGCACATGCATATTGACAATTGCAGTGTTTGTACGTTGACAATATGACGCCGTTTCCACACGAATCCCAAGCCGCAGATCCTTACGTTTCTCTTTCGGTGAACGGATGAAATCCGCTACACGCTCTTGAACTTTGTCAGCTTCGCAAACAGGATAGCGGAGAAGGGAAGCAGCAGACCAAGCAGCAGTTGTGTGATGAACAACTCCCCCAGCTGGCTGTAGTCGGCTGGTGTTTGAATGGCGCCTGTGGCTTGGTCACGCACCTCTCGCGTCACGACAAACAACTCATTGAGATACTTCGTGCCGAGCTGGCCCAGCGAAAGCGCGAGGTTTGTGAAAGAAGCCATCACTGCAAAGAACGTGGCTTTCAGATTGGCCGGAGCTGAGTTGGCAATCCAGGCCAACATCGGAATCATGGAGATTTGGGCGAGAGGTGATTCTAATGCCGTATCGACCAGCGCAATGAACTTCGCATCGACGACTCCGCCGGTCACCGCCGCCGTCCATTCGTGCAATCCATAGTATAGCCCTGTGATGGGAAGGGCGAGAATCGTCCCGACAATGGTTAGAAATCCGACCACGTAGCTGATCGACCGTTCAGCCATAAATCGCCGAAAGACAAACATTCCCGCCAAGGCCACGACGCCACCGATTAAGGAAAGTACCGAAAGAAACTGTTGATCGAACTTCAATTGATCGATCATCCACCACGTCGCGCCGGGCCCGGATTGTGGAATTGCACGTAACGAAAAGACCACCGCGGCGGTACCGACCAAGGTCAGCCGCTTATCCGGCTCCAGCTCGCGCATCAGTCGCGACATCAGGAAGAGCACGATGGTCATGGAGCCAGTAAATACGATCTCTTCTCGGTACGGAAACCCACCGAGACTGACCGTCAAGGTAAACAACACGAAGGCCAGGCTCCCCCCGAGGATCCACCAATTGGGTTTCGTCGGCTCACCTTCCGCATCACGCACATCGACCATCTGCTGTGCCTGTTCACTCGAGAATCCCTCTTGAAGCAGTCGCTGTTTCTGTCGGCGTTTCAACCACCAGGCCAGTCCGAGTCCCGCCACCGACACAACGGGGATCACCATCGCCATCAGATAGATCTGTTTGTAGAGCTCAATGAGGTCAGCCTGCGGCATCCCCTCGGTTCCACTGAAGACATACACGTTGACCAGCGCGACCGTGATCCCTCCGCCAACGATCGCCACGCGACCGAGCGTCTGCATCGTCGTATGCATCAATTTGCGCGTCTGGTCGTCGAATACGCGTCCCTGCTCGTCGACCCGAGGAACCGCCTCGACCGTCATGGCATCGGCCACCGCATCCTGAACGACATACCCAATGGGTGCCAGCAACACACTGATCACGTACCACACCTCCGCCGGCAGGATGGCCGTCATTGCCTCACGGTCGCCGATCAACAAGGCCATGATCCCCAGGCTGACCGTGAGCAAACCGGCCCCCAACCCAACCAACCAACTCTTCCAGCGCCAGAGCAGATCGACGGTATGGCCGATCGGCATTTTTAAGGCCCAAGGAATCCCGGCCCAGAATCCCAGCGCTGCCAGAAACGACGCGGAGAGGCCGAGATAGTCTTTCACGAAAAATGTGCCGACAATGCCCGTGAGACCGGAAATCCCGTAGGCGACGTAGACCATGAGCGGCGGGAGATAGGACAGCCGCATTTCACGGCCCAGGGAAAGAATGTTGCGATCGATCCAATGTGCGATTGACATAGGCCTCGTTAGCCGGATGTGGACAAACTCATCTTGCTGATTGTGGCCACCACGGGCAGCACGGTCTGTGACGATCCTGAATACCCTTGCAGGATGCGCAAAAAGGCTTCCCGGCAAGGCCGCAGCACGCAAAGAGGCGAATCCTACTCTCTGCCGTACGTGAGCCTCGGAGCGCTGCGAGAACGCCGCTGGCAGCCTTGTTCCGCATCCTGTTAGGAAGAGATGCCGCGCCGTTGACGACGCGTGACAAGAGCCTGCAGCTGAGCATGCATGTCCTCAACAGACAGGCGCACCCGGTCACCATGTCCGGCCAGCACCCATTCAAAATGATACTCGAGGAGTTTCTCGATGGAATCCAGCAAGGCGGCTTTGTTCCAGATCAGGCGCGTGGGAGCCTCCAGCGATTTTGTGTGCGGGTTCCACCAGAGATGATCGCCGGTAAAGAGAAAGGTCTCCCGATAGAGCAGGGCCATGCTGCCGGCTGTATGGCCCGGCACGGGAATAATTCTGAAATCCGATCCGATTCGGTTCGGCTCTTCTCCATCAACGATGTGTTCCGCAGTGGGAGCCGCTTTTACATCCCCCCGATGCACAATCCGTTTCGCGCCAAAATGCGCCGCGTACTTCTCCGAATCGGCCACATCATCTTCATGTGTGAGAAAGAGATGTGCGATGCCTCCCCTCCGCTCGAAGGCCTCAACAAGATGCTTGAGATAGCGGGGAGAGTCGATCAGCCAATTCCCATCCGGATGTTCGATCAAAAAGCTGTTGGCCCCGAATGACTTCTCGGAATTGAAGCCGCAATAACTCACCCCATCTTCAATAGGCAATGGAAAGCTGGCCATCGCCGTTTCAAATAAGCCCTTGTCGCTCCGCTCGGCCCCGATGGCCCCAACGGGGCAGGTGAGCAGCGCCTGGTACGCGTGATGGATGTCTGAGCCGGCAACCGGTTGATGGCTGACGGCCGAATATCTGCCGATTTCCTCAAAACTGACCGGCGCCAGCTGGCGACAGGTGTCGCAGTTGATACAGGTCGCATCGACATAAAAGTTGCCGGGCACGTTGGAGTCAAGTCGTTTATTGCGGTCTGCCATTACAAGACCTGCTTCACCTGCTTGTCCCGATCCGCCGCTCGCCAGAGGTACCAAGCCGCTACTGTACGATAGGGCTTCCACCGTTCGCCATACTGAAATACCTGTTTGGGGGTCGGCATTGAACGACGTCGATACGCAATCCGAAATCCATTCCGCACACCGAAGTCATCGACTGGGAGCACATCCGGTCGGCCCAATTGGAAAATCAGCAGCATCTCAACGGTCCAGCGTCCAATCCCTCGCACCCTGATCAACCGTTCGACGATCTCGTCATCCCCAAGTTTCCGGATCACGCGATTCGTCGGCACCGTGCCGTCGAGCGTCTTTGCGGCAAGATCACGCAATGCCATGATCTTCGCTTTCGAGAACCCGGCCGCTCTCATCGAGCGCATATTCAGAGCGAGAAGGTCATTGGGTTGAGGGAACTTCCGGCCGGGGAAGCACGCCATGAATCGCCTGAGGATACTCTCGGCTGCCTTGGCATGGAGCTGTTGGTGGGCGATCGCACGGGCGAGAGATTCAAACGGCGACCGACGGGCGTTCGGCTTCAGCCTATAGCGGCCGATGTCTTCCATCAACCGGCGCATCACCGGGTCGACTGCCGCCAGATGCGCGACAGCAGGCTCGCTACCCGATAACGGCATCCGCCTCAATTTCTACGAGCATATCCGGATCGATCAGCCGTTTCACTTCGACCATGGTCGTGGCAGGTCTGATGGTGCCGAACACCTCTCCATGCGCCCGCCCAACCTCCTGCCATTGATCGATGTTCGCCATGTAAATTCTGGTTCGCACCACGTTCGCTAAGGACGCACCGGCCTGCTGAAGGGCCGCTTCGATTGTCTTCAAGGTTTGAATGGTCTGCGCGTAGGGATCTCCTTTACCGACCAGCCCGGATGGGGTCATCGCCGTTGATCCAGACACCGCAATATGCGCGCCCACCCGCACGGCTCGAGAATACCCGATCTTCGCCTCCCATGGCCCCCCGGTCGAAACAAGCTGTCTGGTCATCATGTCCTCAATTCCGCTTACATTACGATACCGCCACCGGCCTGGATGGTCTGTCCGGTCAGCCATGCGGCTTCTTCACTGACGATGAACGCCACCACATCCGCGATATCATTCGGCTTGCCCAGTCGCTTCAGCGGCGTCAATTGGAGGCCGATCTGCCGGTACTCGTCGGTCATCATGCCGGTTTCCGTAAAACCAGGGGACACCGTATTCACGGTCACCCCTTTGGGAGCCAATTCCTGCGCAAGCCCTTTGGTATATTGCTCCAGGGCGGCTTTGCTCCCCAGATAGGCCGTCGCCCCTGGAAAGCTCAGGTGCGTTCCGCAGGTCGAAATATTCACGATCCGCCCACCGTCTTTGAGCACCCGCGCCGCCTCCTGCATTGCAAAGTAGGGTCCCTTCGCATTCAGCGCGATGACGCTCTCGAAGTCCTCTTCCGTCGTCTGTTCGAGGGATTTGGGCATAAACTTGCCGGCATTATTCACCAGGATATCCAGCCGGTTGAATTGCCTCACTGTGTCAACCACGAGCCGGCGCGCATCCGCGACCTGGCCCATGTCGGCCTGGGTCGCGAGAGCTTTTCCACCCTTTGCCTGAATCACCGTGACCACTTCCTTCGCTTTGTCCTCGCTCCGGTTGTAGTTCACCACGACAATGGCGCCCTCATCCGCCAACCGTTCCGCAATAGCCCGTCCGATTCCATTGGACGCACCGGTCACAATCGCGACTTTTCCGCTTAACGATTTCATCTACTCGACTCCTCTTACTTCAGATGAGGCGGAATACGTGAGTTCAATAAGGGATGCCCCATTGGCCGGAAAAGGTCCACGCTTCAATCGGACGACGACTCCGCGGTTGGAGCTCTCGCTCACGCAGTCGGTCAGGAAGGACGGAAGGATCGCCTGGATAGCCGATCGCAATGATCGCAACCGGCTCATACCCCGAAGGAATCTGCAGGTCGGTTCGTGTTTTTTCCACGTCGAACCCAGCCATTTGTCTCGCCATCAATCCATGCACCGCCGCTTGCAAGACCAGATTCTGCGTCGCCAGACCCGTATCATGAAAGGCATGCCGATTCGGCCTCCCGCTTTCCTGAAAATGCATGCTCGCAACGGACAGCACCAGAACCGGCGCACGAAAGGCCCATCGCCGGTTCCCTTCCATCAAACATTCGAAGAGCCTGGTCCAATCCGCCTCCTGGTCCTTCGTGGCCACCACAAACCGCCAGGGCTGCTCGTTGTTCGACGAAGGCGCCCATCGAGCCGCCTCGAACAATACTCGCAATA
>JAOUGT010000026.1 GCA_029865485.1 Nitrospira sp. | reverse complement strand
ATCGTGACGGAATTGGGGGAGTTGCAGAGTCGGGGGGCGTCTCGCCATATGCAATCACGACGTCGACAGGCGAGGTTCTACACTAAATGCCACCGGCAAGTGTCCCAAACTCATTGACACGTTCCGCTGGACCGTTACCGGTCGTACCTCAACTGGTTGAAAGAGAGTTTGCTATGTTCATGAATCGGTATTGTGAGGTTGGCTGGATGACACACAGGCTTATTCCCAACCTTCAGCTTCCAGGTGTGCCGTTGACCGATGCCTGGAAAGAGAAATGACGAGTCCTCGATGATTCATTTGAGGCGGTAGCGAATGCAATTACCGAAGAAGGTGGAAAGCCAATCGGTTCCGCAATTATTGAGCTAGTTAAGGCAAAGTTCCCTTTCAATGAGCATTCGGAATTTCCGGCTTAGATAGGTTTGGTTTCTGACCAATCGCTATAACGTCCCTCGAGTCTCAGCCTACCTTGTGTAGTTTGCGTTATCGGTCCACAATCGTATTCTGGAGTTTAGCTTTGGGTTTATCCTTCAAGGTGCTCAAGCTCACATCAATCTGAGCTATGGTCAGCGCATATGACGGCAGGCCACTCCTTCATTACGAGTGGGAGGTCAGTTCCTGACCCCCCGCTTTATTTCAGCGAAAGCCGGAGGGGGAAGATGAGTGGGAAATTTTAGAAGAAGTTAAGCGGTCGGATACGAATGGCACTTACTTAAGCTTCTTGGGATGGCCATATTTGCGGATGTCCTCTCTGGCGATCGTACGTGGTTTGGTGAGCAGGGGGTACGGTTTGGGGCGTCGCTTGATGGCCCGGGGTTCGAGGCGGTCGGGCCGGTTGCCGACCCGCTGTTGCGCGATGAGGACCAGCAGGCCATATCGTGTCTCGTCGCCGGTGCGGGTATCGCCCTGCTGCGCCCAGGCGATCCAGAGCTGGAGGGAGTGTTTGAAACTCAGCTGGCGTGGTTGCGAGTCGGTGCATAACGCCGCCTGAGCCATCATCAGCCGAATGAGATTGTAGGCCAGGAGATGGACCCAAATTTCCTTGAGGGCCATCGCGGGGGTCTGACAACTGAACCGCTCCATGCCCAAGGTGCTCTTGATGTGACGCAAATCCAGTTCGACATGCCATCGGCTTCGAAACAATGCTTTCAGGGCGGACTTGTGCGTATCCTTGGGGCATAGCAGTGTCGTCACCAGGGTCTTCTCGCCCGTGCGCAGTTCCCGTACCATCAGCGTACTGGGCGCCTGATCGTAGTCCGCCTGCGTCATCCAGTCAGGTTTGAGGGGTGGCTTCGGTAGCACGATCAGATGGTCGCGCGGGCCCAACCGCTGACCGCACCGAAAGTCGGTCCGACGCTGGCGGGCCCCGTACTGCTCAAAGACCGCATCAATGCCCAGCGTGCGCAATGTGCACAGCAGGAAGTACGTGGCGTAAAAGGCATCGCCGACCAGCAGATCCCCGCGTTCCAACGTCCCGAGTATCGAGCGCAGCAGGGTCTGTTCATCGCCGCCCTTCCCCTGATAGCGGCCAATTGCGGCATTGAGCACCGCCCCGCTCTCGAGGCACAGCAGGCCCACGATCCGGCACAGGGGGAATCCCAGCCCAGGCTTCTGACTCCGTGGTTGTGGATAGGCCGCCTGGTTGGCTGGTGTGTCCGGCATCACCACGGTCGTGCCATCGGCCAGCCGGACCGGACGCCCCCGCCAACGCCATCCCTCGGGAGCCTGTGTGGTAATCCGTCGCCCTGTCTGACGCACCAGTGTCGAGAGCATCTCCATCGGCAAGCGTTGTCGGGCACGACCATACGCGCCGGTATGCGTACTGCACGGCGGCAGACCTCTGGCCAAGCGTTTGACCGCCGTGTCGTTCACAGCTTTCTGGCACGAGCGATCCGCGCTGAGTGCCGGCGCCAGAAACATTGACAGGGTCTCGGCTGGCGGGAACACCCGTTCCCGATGCGGCGGCACCAGCGGCGCAACTTCGGTCAGCAACTCAGGCCGTGTCAGCAGGTTCAAGAACGTGTACGCATCGCTGTTATAGGCATGGCGACGAATCCGCTGTTGTTGTGCGCACAGGCTACGCTTCGGATGCATTCAGTGTCGCTCCTCGGGTGACAAATGGTGGGGGGATGCCCCACCGTATCACTCGAGGTAGCCGTTTTGTACGTCGGAGCCGCCACTGAGCTGTTAAGTAAGTGCCATTCGTATCCGACCCCGTTACTGTGGAGAGGAGCTACATCCTTTCAGACACAGACGGACTCCCATAGGGGTGATCGTGTGAGGAGGAGGAGGACGAGGAGGAGGAGTCAGTCGAGCTCGATGACCGCGCCGGCATTCACCAGGAACCTATCGGCAGACACTGGCAAATCTCGTGTTATCATGTTCCACCAAACTTTGTACGACGAGTTCAGCTACCCGCTTGGTCACCCCCATGATGCTGGTTGGGTTCACCGCTTTATCAGTTGAGATCATGATGAATTGCTCGACCCCACAACGGGCTGCCACCTGGTCGACAACGCGAGTCCCCCGCACATTGTTTTTCATCGCTTCACAGGGGGTGGCCTCCATCAACGGCACATGCTTGTGGGCCGCAGCGTGAAAGATGATGGCCGGCTTGAAGGTGTGCAAAACCCTCTCAACGCGAACATCATCTCCGACATCTCCCACAACCGGAAACACAGGTACGGCGCACGCACCATCAACCAGTTCGTTATGAATAGCGAACAAGTTATTTTCGTACCGCTCGAATAGGACCAAGAGGCTGGGGCTCAAACCTGACGATTTGCCTGCACAGCTCTGACCCGATTGAACCGCCGGCCCCTGTGACAATTATCGGTTTCCCCTTAATGAGCTGACGCAGCGGGGTGACATCCGGTCCAATGGGATTTCGCTCCTGGAGGTCCTCAAGTGCCAGATTCCGAATCCTCGTGAGCTCGACTTGCCCCTCAACGATATTTCTGAGACCCCCGATACGATGTGGATTCTCACTTTGTGAGGCTCGAACAGTTTCACGAGATCACGGATAAGCCTGGGATTGGCCGTTGGTATGGCGAGCAAGACCACATCAGGAGCGATATCCGTCATAATTCAGCACAGATCCTCGCGGCCCCCTATAACCGGCACGCCATGAATGCGGCGTCCTATTTTTCCTGACTCGTCGTGGATAAATCCAACCGGTTCGTATCTGATGGCTGAACTCTCTTTCAGCGACCTGGCGAGGCTGACACCCGCATGGCCGGCCCCGTAGACGACCACGCGCGTTTGGCGTCTGAAACCTCTCCCCACAAACATCGAGCCAATACCACACCGTCATGCAGCTCGCCTGCTGATGGTTGACGGCTCTGGAGTCTCATCAGTCGATCCACCGGCATCAGACCTCGATCCCTGTCGCTCCTCGGGGTTTTCCAAGGAGAGGAGGCGTATGCACGCAATCAGCATGATCACCCTGACTGTAAGTCCGATCAGGATTCCACAGTATGGCCATGACATAACTCACCAGCTCGCGTCAGACGACACAAGTCCTCTGTGAAATTGCCGGTACTGATGGCTCCCGTGGAATCGCATGAGAGGTCTGGGCCTCATCCGCCTCCCTTGCGGCAGGCAGACGGCATCAGACCGTCCATCGGCGAACGTGGCGCGGTACGAGGAAAGGGCCCGTCTGGTGAGGAACTAACACCCGGCAGGTCCGGCCCCTTGGAACTGTGCTCCACGGAGGACCATGATCACCACCTCCAAGACGAAGCGATCGAGAACTCATCTTAGTCACATACGCCTTGGAGAAGAAACAGGTCAAGGAGGAGAATTAAGCCTGGTTCGCGATAGACGTGATTGCCTCCAAGAAGTAGAATAGGATGTTTCTTTCCCTGAGTGATCACAGTCTATGATTAAGAAGGGTAGCCTCAACAAGAAAACGGTCTGATTAATGTGAGGAGCGGGCATGACCTGATGAACGATGAAAGGACCGCGCCCTGTGACAAGCCACTTCACGCTCGAGCCCACCGTAACTGACAGAGCATTCGGACCGTTCAGCTCGTTCTGCGTGACAAGTTCATGGTCGACGGTTCCCAACCCCCATTGATGGAGTCTATGAATGGAGTCAGAAGAACAGATCACCGTGACAGAGCTCCGGCTCAGCTATCGCTATATCAAGGACCATCCGTGGGTGGTGACCGCTGTCAATGGTTTCCTCTCCGCCTACTTCATGGAACAGCCGAGCTTTCGCGTGCAACGTCACTTCGATGAATTAGAATCCGGCATGCACCTCTGGATTTGCGAAGTACCCACGACGATGAAGATGACGACGCTCTTGCGAAGGCTGCAAGCAGATATCCCTCCCTGCCGATACAGCCACATCACAACAGAACCCAGCATCCCTCCACAATATGTGATTGATGCCCTGTGAGTCGCGCCGCAAGCCGGAGTCCGGTTCACTGCACCATTTATCAAAGCGCGTGGTGACAATTCACAGGTGAGGTATAATATCCTCTTATGAATCGCGTGCTGGTGCTCGGGGCCGGAAAAATCGGCTCGCTCATTGCCTGCCTCCTCAATCAATGCGGTCGGTATGAGGTCCATCTGGGCGATATGAGCCTGGATGCACCGACCCACCTCGTCGACAGCCTCAAGTTAGAACGAGTGACGCCGTGCCTGCTGGACGTGCGACATCCAGATGCAGTCAGTACCTACCTCTCCGCCCATCGGTTTGATGCCGTTCTCTCGAGTCTCCCCTATTTCTGTAACCCCACGGTCGCCGGCCTGGCCTTGACCCACCACTTGCATTATTTCGACCTCACGGAGGACGTGGAGGTCACCAACCAGATCAAAGTGTTGAGCGCAGGAGCCACCCATGCCTTTATGCCGCAATGTGGTTTGGCCCCGGGATTCATCAGTATCGTGGCTCACGAGCTCATGACGCATTTTGATACACTGGATACGGTCAAGATGCGCGTGGGCGCCTTGCCGGTGCATCCCAGCAACGCCCTCAAGTATTCGCTCACTTGGTCGACCGATGGACTGATCAACGAATACGGCAATGTCTGTTACGGCATTGAAGAAGGTGAAAAGGTCCCGCTCCAGCCCCTCGAAGGCTACGAAACGATCGAGCTGGACGGTCTCCTGTATGAAGCGTTCAATACTTCTGGAGGACTCGGCACGCTGGCCGATAGCT
Organism: Nitrospira sp.; assembly: GCA_029865485.1. Classification (GTDB taxonomy): domain Bacteria; phylum Nitrospirota; class Nitrospiria; order Nitrospirales; family Nitrospiraceae; genus Nitrospira_D. The sequence goes on along the minus strand of JAOUGT010000026.1, from coordinate 20,630 downwards.
ATGCCGGGAAAGTCCGCACGATGAACTACAAGACGCTCCGCTATCCCGGTCACTGCGACAAGATCCACCTCTTGATGAAAGACCTCAAGCTCAATGAAGACCGGGACACGTTGAAGCGTGTCCTTGAACGGGCCGTACCTCAGACCCTGCAAGATGTCGTCTTGATCTATGCCTCGGTCACCGGCACGAACAAGGATGGCTTCTTCGAGGAGAACTACGTGAAGAAGGTGTACCCGCAGTGCATCAAGGGCAAGCTCTGGTCAGCCATCCAAGTGACGACCGCGTCGAGTGTCTGTTGCGTCGTGGACCTTGTGTTGAACAATCCTCAGCAGTACCATGGATTCATCACTCAGGAATCCATTCTATTGAGAAACTTCTTGGACAATGAATTGGGAGGCTGCTTTCGATGAGCACGAGTCATTCCGCATTGAGAGACCTTGGCATCCAAGCCGTCAACTCAGGTGGAAGCACCGGCAATGGCTGGTGGTCTGGTCGTAATGATGGAACCCTGCTCCCTTCGATCAACCCCACGACCGGAGAGCAGATTGCCGGGGTCTACCCTTGCTCGGCAGAAGACTACCAACGCATCGTGAAAGAATCGGTTGAGGCTTTTCGCGCTTGGCGCATGGTGCCGGCTCCCAAGCGCGGAGAGATCGTGCGTCTGATCGGCCAAGCGCTTCGGGAGAAGAAAGATCAACTGGGGACCTTGGTGTCCCTTGAAGTCGGAAAGATCAAAGCCGAGGGTGACGGAGAAGTGCAAGAGATGATCGACATGGCCGATTTCGTCGTCGGCCAATCGCGCATGCTCTACGGCGCCACGATGCAGTCGGAACGGCCGGCGCACCGAATGAGTGAGCAGTGGCATCCGCTCGGTCCTGTGGGGGTCATTACGGCATTTAATTTTCCCGTAGCCGTCTGGGCCTGGAATGCATTTCTAGCCGCAATCGCGGGTGATACCGTCATCTGGAAACCATCCCCGAAGGCCCCACTCTGCGCCGTGGCCGTCCAACAGATTTGCAATCGCGTCATGCAGCAACAGGGTTACTCAGGCATTTTTTCGCTCTTCATCGCGGAGCAACCGGTGCTTGTCGAGCAGATGGTCCAGGATGAGCGCCTCCCGCTCATCTCGTTTACCGGCTCGGTACCGGTTGGTCGTCGAGTCGCATCGTTGGTCGGACAACGGTTAGGGCGAACCCTCCTTGAACTCAGCGGCAACAATGCCGTCATCGTCGATGAGACCGCCGATCTCAACATGGCAACCCGCGCAATTGTCTTTGGAGCGGTCGGAACCGCCGGGCAGCGCTGTACGACCACCAGACGTCTAATTGTGCACGAGTCATGCTACGAGGAATTGATCGGACGGCTCGTGAAGGCTTATGCCCAAGTGCAGATCGGCAATCCGCTGGAAAAAGAGGTACTCATGGGTCCGCTCATCGACCAGGTGGCGGTGGAGGGTTACCGAGCTGCGCTCGATGAAATCAAGAAAGAAGGCGGAGAGATCCTCCATGGAGGACGTGTGCTGACTCGCCCCGGCTATTTCGTCGAACCGACGATCGTGCGGGCGCAGAACCACTGGCCCATTGTACAGCGTGAAACCTTTGCACCTATTCTCTACGTGATGACCTTCAACACGATCGACGACGCCATCGCGATGCAGAATGATGTCCGGCAAGGACTCTCATCCGCGCTGTTTTCGAACGATGTGCGTCGGAGCGAGCGTTTTCTCTCGTCCGCAGGCAGCGACTGTGGGATCGCCAACGTCAATATCGGCACATCCGGAGCCGAGATCGGAGGCGCGTTCGGCGGAGAAAAAGAGACCGGCGGGGGCCGCGAGGCAGGATCAGATTCTTGGAAGGCCTATATGCGCCGCCAAACCAATACGGTCAATTGGGGAACGGACTTGCCGCTGGCCCAGGGCATTAAGTTCGGTTCCTGAACGAGGTGGAATAATGGAGACTGCTCAGGCCCTAGACAATCTCATGGAACAAATGGTCGCCGACTACATCATGCATAATCAGGCTGCCAGCGTCCTGAAAGCGATGCTGGACGAAACCGGTGTGGGCTTTTGGCCAATCGTCGACCATGTCACAATCCGAACACTCGACATCGATCGCGGAGCAGCACCCTTTGTGAACCTGGGCTATGCCTACGACGAAACCTTGCAGTATGACGACTGGTACGCGAAAGTCTATCGCAAACCTGGATACCCTAGCCTCTTCGTCGATCAAGCCTACCCGGATGAGCGAGGCAAAACCAGCATCATTCCCGGCTGGGTGAACAAGTTCGGCGACAAGGTGTTTCACCATGTTGCCGTGCGCGTGGAGGATATCGAACAAGCAGTCGCCCGATTGAAACAGCGCGGTGTAGTCTTTGCCGGTAACATCGTCGGAGAACGTGGCGGCCATCTCCGGCAGATCTTTTCTTCCCCTGAAATGGTCGATGGCCAGCCCTTCACTGTCTTAGAGCTCGCGGAACGGCACCGAGGCTACCTTGGCTTCCTGCCACCTCAGGCCGACAGTTTGATGAAATCATCGACCAGCAAGTAAGCAATTGCCGCGGTCGTTTGCTCCTCTGATTCAAAGACAGTCAGGTGAGCCACCCGCTATGCCTTTAGCCCAGGTCCAGAAACCCATGGTCGAGACCATTGCCGCGACCGGAATCCTCATCAGTTGATCGCCGAGGAGTACGACGACGTGGTCGCGCGGCTGCAATTCCGATAAACACAACCTGCCCCTTGTGGGGCACAGCGACACGGATGATTCACCATGGCAGCCGCAATCAAATCATTGGTTGACAGAATTCTGTACAGTTTTCTATAGTGATCAGAAAAGGAGCAGTCATGGCAATTTCGGCAAAGGACATCATCCCGTTGACCACCGCTCGAGCCAAACTGACGGACTTGTGCGAAGAGGTCCATACCCATCATACCGAAAAGATTCTGACTAAGAATGGAGAAAGTTGCGCAGCGCTCATTGATGCCGACCGACTCGATTACTATCATCGCCTTGAACGGGAGCACATCCATATCGCACTCATTCAAGAAGCTATCACGGGTATGCAGAACCTCAGATCCCGCAAGGTATTGAGCGTAAAACAGCTGAAGGCGAGGCATGGCCGGTAAGCGACCGGTCTTCACTGAAAATTTCTCCCTCAACCTATCCGCAATTGAAGTGTTTCTTGGTGCAGAAGGTGCACCGGCGTATCAACGGCTGCTCGATCATTTATTCGACGACATTGTTCCCACCCTCATCCGATTCCCCCAGTGTGGTCGTCTCTTCCTCATGCATTCCCTACAATCAACAAGGGCCACGATGCTGGCCAACAAGCTGAAGCGGATCTTGCAAAGATCAGAGGAACTTCGAGAGTATATCCTCGGCGATTACCTTCTGCTCTACCTCGTACAGCCAAAGCAAATTGTCTTTCTTGCTATCAAGCATCACCGTCAATTGTCATTTGATCTGATGAAGTTTTGGATGGAATAGCCCGAGCTCTTTGCGGATGCCGATTGACGTTCAGAGTATGTGACCGGTGAGACTCACCGAGTTAACCCATGTCCCGGAGCCCGTGGTCAGGATTCCGGTCGCGGGCAATGGTCTTCATCAGTTGATCGCCGAATAATACGACCACGCGGTCTCGCTGATCTTTCACCATCATTGACGCGGACGGGGATTTAAAGGTGGCAGGATCTCCGTCAAGCCAGGCGCTGCAACTGAAGGGCAATGCATCCAAAATGGTTTCCACGCGGTACTCATGGCGAAGCCGGTACTGCAATACATCGAATTGCAGTCGCCCCACCGCGGCAATCAAAATCTCCTGATCATGGAGACTGCGCATGATCTGCACAGTTCCCTCCTGCGCCATCTGAGAGACCCCCTTGTCGAAGGCCTTTCGCTTGCCGACATCCGTGGGTCGGAGGCGCGCGAAGATCTCCGGCTGGAACTGCGGCAACGGTTTAAAATTGAACCCACCGGTTAACGACACCGTATCGCCGATGGCAAAGACTCCCGGATTGATGATGCCGATGATGTCGCCGGGATAAGCCTCTTCCACCGTACTCCGCTCTTGTGCCACCAAGCTATGCGGTCGTGCCAAGCGAAGATCACGACCCAGCCGATGATGTTTCACGACCATATCCCGTTCAAACCGTCCGGAGCACACGCGAAGAAAGGCGGTGCTATCACGGTGTTTGGGGTTCATGTTCGCCTGTAGCTTGAACACATAGGCGCTAAAGGGCATGTCGATCGGGTCGACCGTGAGTTCCGTCCCATCCTCTCGGTCAGCCAATCGTGCACCGGGACTGGGGGCCAACTCCACGAAGGCATCAAGAAAACTTTCAATCCCAAAGTTCGTGAGCGCGGATGCAAAAAATACAGGTGTCACTTCCCCACCGAGAAACTGGTCGCGTGTGAACGGGTTCCCGGCAATCTCCAAGAGCTCCAGGTCATGCTGAACTTGCTCCAACAGCTCTGCTGAGACACGCCGGTGTGAGCCAAGCTCCGCGAGCGGCAACGTATCGGTCTCGACCCTGGTCGCTCCGCCATGCATGGTCTTGCTGAACAACTGCACCAGACTGTCGGCCCTGTTCACAATGCCCACGAAGTCGCTGCCCGAGCCGATCGGCCAATTGACGGGACTCGCGTGAATATTCAACGCCTGCTCGACCTCCGTCATGAGATCCAGCGGGGGACGTCCGGGCAGATCCATCTTGTTGATCAAGGTGAGCACCGGAATCCGACGCATGCGGCACACGGCAAAGAGCTTGCGGGTCTGCGTTTCCACCCCCTTGGCGGCGTCGATCACCATGATGGCACTGTCCGCAGCAGTCAAGGTGCGATAGGTATCCTCGGAAAAATCCTGGTGGCCCGGCGTGTCGAGCAAATTGATGACGGCACCCTTGTACGGAAACTGCATCGCGGATGCGGTAATCGAAATTCCACGCTCCTGCTCCATACCCATCCAGTCTGAGGCCGTCGTCTTTCCACCCTTCCGTCCCCGCACCATACCGGCTGTGCGGATCAAGCCAGAATAGAGTAAGAGCTTTTCGGTGAGTGTCGTCTTGCCGGCATCCGGATGGCTGATGATGGCAAAGGTCCGCCGTTGCCGAGTTGCAGCCGCGAGCTCACTGGACATGGTCGTGTCAGGCATCATGATGAAGTCGGCAGCATATCAATATTGCGTACAGAAGAGAAGGCTGATCATGTGGGGAAATCGCTGGGGAGCCCGAATCCGGCTCGCTCCACCGCCCGACGCACGGCACCCAGAACAGCCGGAGCATCGGAACAGGGTAGTACGGTGACGTCCGGAGCCGCATGAAGTCGAGCCATCAACTGGCCAAGATCTTCCCGTAATAGAGTGTCGCAGGTGTGATAGACGCCCTCGGCACCTTCCTCGAGCAGGTTATGTTGTTCAAGGATGGAGCGGAGAGTAGCCAGGACCGCGCTCGTGGGAGTGGGCATGAGTAACGCCGCAATGGCCCCATGATCGAGACGGAGCTTCGCGGCAATGGGAAGCGGCTCTCCGCCACGCTGCCGCTGAGCGGCAGGGAGCAGTATCTTCTCCTCGATCCCAATATGGCGCAGGAGTCCGGCTCGAAACCGATCGTAGCAGTCCCGGTTAATGCCACCGTCTGAATCCAGGACCGAGTCCAGCAGACGCTCGAGGCGCCGGTGGTCTTCCGACAAAAAGTCGGTGATCAAATCGTCAGACTCCATCGAAAGACGCCCCACAACAGCCGCTCCAGTATGGCGACGAACCAAGATCCATCATGGCTCACTTCAGACAACATCGTCAGGTGACAGCGCAGAGCATACCGGTTCAGGAGGGAAGAATTCCAGAGCTTCTCCTGAACTATGCAGAGTCGGTTGCTGTTGTCCAATCAGGATGCGGTCGGATTCATTCCGAACAGACGTCCCACCTGTTCCATCTGCTCGCTCAGTGCGAAATTGCTTGGGCGTAGACGGCCAGGACGGACATGATGAAGATAACCAGGGCGGTGGAGAATGAGGCAAGTAGGGAGAATGCCCCGAACGGCTGAAACCGTGCACGCCGAATATGGGGGAATCGCATCAGACAGAACGTTATAAACGAGGCTCCTGCTCCCGTGAGCACCAGAAGGATGTAGGTGGCATCCATACCGATACCCCATTCCCCCGTTACATCAGCACATACAGCAAGCCTGCGCCTCCAATCAGGAGAAGCCATGCCCAGCGAAGCAGTCCCTCTCTCGCGTCGGACTGATCTTGCTCGATTCGACGTTGCAACGCAGGCTGACTGCGCAGATAGGCATCAACGGATGCTTTGGCCTCCGTCAACGCGACATGCTGCTCTTTCCGAACCAGGGTGATCGCCTCAATGACTTGTCCCCTCCGCAAGGCTGCCACAGCTGCTTCAGAGAGCGGTTGGTCGAACAACGATTGTTGCGCAGTCTCAGCACTCGGCGAGTGGATGGAAGAGGGTGACATAGTCTGATACACAGACTATCATCACCATTCGATAGATCGAAGCGAATCGGCAGAACCTGCAGCAGAGTTCATCTCAGGGGAGCGATCCGGAAATATAGCCACATGACCGATCATGCATGCAGATGCTGGGAGACGATGTCCCTACATCGCAGCATGATCGACGCACCCGCTTACAATTGCTTCGGCCATAATGAGCTGAGTTCCGGATATTGCGCCCGGTAGTCGGCATGGCTCGCACGGATCACTTTGAGTGCCTCTTCCCGGCCATAGACGCTGGTAATTTCCACCTTATGTTGAGTCGTCCCGGGCGCGCTCTTGTAGGTGAGAAAATAATGTTGCAGGCGATCCATCAGCGCCGACGGACATTGTGCAATGTCCGTGAAGCCTCCGTACACCGCATCGTCCCGCATGACGGCGATAATCTTGTCGTCGGCTTCCCCGCCGTCGGCCATGCTCAACCCACCGATCGGGAGCGCCGTTAATAAGATATCGCTATGCGGAATGTTTTTTTCTGACAAGACACAGATATCCAGCGGGTCACCGTCCCCGACCATCCCCTTCCGACGTGCTCGCTTGGCAAACATTCCGGCGACTTGTTCTCCGGAATAGGTCTGCGGGATCAGGCCATAGTAGACCGGGCAGCAATTGGAGAAACGCTGCGGCCGATCCACCTTGAGGAAACCGCTGCGTTTGTCGACTTCATACTTGACCGTATCGGTCGGGACGATTTCGATATAGGCCATGACGACGTCCGGAGCTTCCTGCCCAATCGACACACCGTGCCATGGATGCGCCTTGAACATCAACCCGAGCAATCGTTGAAACGGGTCGCTCCCATTCCGAACATCATCGGTCTGATCCCCATCATCTCCCCGCTTCCGACCCTTGCTGTGCTTCATGTCACCTCCCCTCGCTGCCATCTATATCCCACAAGCCCTGTTCACCGAGGTTGAACCACCGACCGCTGATCCGCGTGAGTATGATTATTTCGAACGCGCTCTCACGATGACCGCCGCCACATCATCCAACTTGACCGTCGCATCAAACAACTCCATTCCAACCAATTCCGTCAGCTGCACGGCATGAGAGCCGACCTTGGCGACCTTGCCTTCCACATCCTGCCCCGAGCATAGTTTGACCTTCACTCGTTTTCCGATTTGCTGTTCAAGCACGGACTTCATCGCGTCAGGGCTGCTCACGTCCACAATCGCTTCATCGGCGGCAACGACTGGTGTCGTTCCAGTAAGGAAGAGTCCAACGAGTAACACGAACATACAGCCCGCCGCGCTCATCCGTTTCTGCATCACGTCCCCCCTTTTCATGACATCCGCACTTTCACAGATCTCATCACCATGGTCGAGCTTACCGCGAGTACGTCAGAAAGTCATCTACTGCCTTGTTCGTCCGTCTTGGACGAAACGCAATGACTGACGGCGCTTGATAGCACGAGGAGCACCACAGATTGAAGGCCATCATTTACAATCATTTCCTATCCGGCACGCGAGGATCGGATGGGTGCGTACGATCCTGCCCCCACTCCCTTGCGCAACTTTGAAGAACAATAGCCGTCTCTTGGATTTTTCGCTAGACTGACCTCTCAAACATGGCCACGTCTCACAATATACGTACGAGCGAGAAGCAATGCTCGCCCAACCACATCGAGGAGCCCGTGCAACCCATGTCGACCCTCCCCGCCAAACTAGCCGATGTTCAGCCAAAGGTTCGTGCCTCCCTGGTCGTACGGGCCGGCGGTGTCTATTTTCTTGTTGCCCTCGGAGTGGGATTCGTCCTGGAGGTCGTTCGCCTCGAAGTGGTCGCCCTGCACATCAGCGAACTGATCGCTCGATTGCTGGAAGTCCCCAATACCCTTCTGGCTATGATTATCGGTGCGAAATGGACGATCGATCGATTCAAGTTGCCCCCGCTCCCGCGCATACGACTCGGCATTGGGTTCGTGGCCTTCGTCCTGATGATTCTCACGGAATCAACGGTGGTCCTCCCGCTTCATGGTCTCACCATCGATCAGTACATGACCCTTCAACATGCCGTCGCGGGGATGCTGCCTGTCGGAGTGCTCGCTGTCTTAACTGGCATGCCGTTGCTTGTCAGCTACCGATGGGAACGCTGAGTTCGGTCCACAGTGCATTCCAATAATCACAGGATAAAAAGGATCCCCTCCCGGTTCTCCACCAACGTCACACCATCTTAGCGTTCACCCACACAACAGTGACTAACGGGATAGCCCCCCTCGTTCAGAGTCACCCAACATCACACCGCTCAGGCTTTCCGTCTTTGACACGGGGCAAGAAGCTGTGTAGGGTTCCCCTGACGCGTGTCTGGTTTCTGACCACGAGTACCATCTGGCAATCACACGGAGTCTGACGTGAGGAGTCTCTGCCTCAAGAGTATGAGCATGGTGGTTTGCCTATTCACCATGACCACGGCAACTATGGCTTTGGAACCAACTGATCCAGAGTCGGCCATCCGAGAGATGATCCGCGCCAATGCCGACAAAGACCTGCCGACCCTTTCCCAACTCCTGGCACATGATGCCGACATTATCAGCTACGCCATCGCAGGCCGAAAATATATCGGCTGGACGGAACTTGAACAGGGGCTACGAGAAGAATTCCGTAATGCTCAGAAGCTTGAGATCCCCATTAAAGCACTGAAGGTTTGGACGAAAGGCGACCTCGCCTGGTATGCGATGGAACTGGACTACATCCGCTATGTAGCCGACGGCGAGAGGGTTACACGCACCGAGCTGCCAATGCAGGAAACGGGAGTGCTCGAACGTCGAAACGGCCGTTGGCAACTGTTGTCATGGCATGAATCACTTCGATCACCCCAACAGAGGGAGTCGCTTCCTTCAGCATCATCGCCTCCGTCAGAACGTCCCACCACCGCTCCACACTTCTCGACAACACCTTACAGTAAGGGCAAATGACGCACCCGTGAAGAAGGTGGTGCGAACACCTCCCCTCTCTTGGGGCACAATACCATCGGGGCTATCAGAGCGAGATTCGTAACAATGCTATGGGATATCGGTAGAGTGCCTAGCGTTGGGATTCGTTAGAGGAAGGTGTGTCATCCTCGGCATTCGGCGGCTGAGATGTGCGGTCAGGTAACGGTTGTTGCTGATGAGCCTGGGACTTCATCGTCGTCACCTTTTCTTTGTTTCCCTTATTCCCCTGCCATACCATACCGGCTAAACCGACGGCCATAGACATACCAAGGGCTGATCCACCTTGTCCCGTCTCTACCTCATCTGCCTGTGACCAGGTCCAAGGGCCAGTTCCACGGCCAGGATCACTGAGAGATTTCTCCGAGTCAAGACTCTCCGCCATCCCTTTCCCTCCAGCAGTAGGGGAGGTTTGACTCTTTCCCTTTCCATGAATAGCCACTTCCTCCTGACTAGACTGAGCAACATTTCGTGCAGTCGGTATCGATAGCCGAGCCGGGGTCTCCTGGGTGCCCAATTCTATCGTGTGATGGGAATCATTGGGTGGAATAGATACAGAAGCGATATCTCCCATCCCTGGCTCTCCCACCGAGTCTATTGATTTTCCTGTGCTGGATGGAGGTCCTTGACCATTCCTGAAAAGAGACCCTATGAGGCTACCATCTTGGTTGCTACTCGCCACTTGGGCAGACTGCCCCTCATTCACATTGCTCAGGTTGAGCGTAAACGTCTCGTCGTAGCTCTGGCCGCCGCTGTCCGTCACCCGCACCGTCACCGTGTGACTCGTCGCGGCTTCATAGTTCAGCAAGGAGCCATCCGCCACCGTCAGCTGCCCCGTGCTCGCATTGATGGCAAACCGCCCGCCCGCCGTATCCGTCAGGCTGTACGTCTTCGTGTCCCCGGCATCCGGGTCTGTCCCACTCACGGTCCCCACCACCGTCCCCGTCGCCGCCTGCTCCGCCACCGTATTGGCCGAGAGACTCAGGTCGGTCGGGGTATCGTTGACGGCCGTGACGGTGAACGTGAGGGTGTTCGGCGCCGTGTCATAGGTATTGTGGCTGTCTTGGACCGAAAATGTCAGGCTGGCATAGCCCGTCCCGTTCGCCTCTGCGGCCGGGCTAAAGACCAGACGGCCCGCGGTAATATCGGCCGCTGATACCACTTGGCCCGCCGTGACCGCTCCCCCAGAGAGCGTCAAGGTCCCCGCCGTCGGGAGCGTATCGATTCGGACCGCAGAGAGGCTGTCGCCCGCATCCACATCGCTGAAACCAAAATTTGCTGGGCTCAAGGTATGAGACGTGTCTTCACTGAGCGTGATCGTCGCATCAGCCCCCGTCGGCCCTTCGTTCACATTGGTCAGGTTAATCGTAAACGTCTCGTCGTAGCTCTGGCCCCCACTGTCCGTCACCCGCACCGTCACCGTGTGACTGGCGGCACTCTCATAGTTCAACAAGGAGCCATCGGCTACGGTCAGTTGACCCGTCGCACTGTTGATCGCAAACCGCCCGCCCGCCGTATCGGTCAGGCTGTACGTCTTCGTATCCCCGGCATCCGGGTCCGTCCCGCTCACCGTGCCCACCACCGTCCCCGTCGCCGCGTTCTCTGCCACCGTATTGGCTGATAATGCCAGGTCCGTCGGCGCATGATTCACCACCCCCGTCTCATAGCTCACTTGAACATTGTCTACAAAAAGACGATCCCCTCCGCTCGTCCCCGTCACGAGAAACTGGATCTTCGTATTGGCAGACAGATGATCCGAGATATCGAAGCGTGCCATGCCGTTGCCTGTATGACTTGTCTTTGAAAACACGCCGTCGCTCAGGGTACGATAGTTGGCGCCGCCATCGGTTGAGATGCGTACTTCGACAATCCCCTGCTTATCCAAATCATTGTTATAGTCAAAACTCAGAGTGGCACTCCGGGCACTACTCAGATCCACGCCTCGACTCACGGACGCACCGACCACCTGAGTCTCAATCCGCAACTCACCTGAATTCACTTTAATATGCCCACCTCTGGCATCACTGGCTCCAACATCCACTTCCGACCACTGCGAAGACCACGATTGCGTTCCATCGTTGTTCCCAAATGACTTACTTGAGAAGCTATCAGTGACCGTCTCCGTCCCCAGAACCCCTGCCCAATTCATTTGCGCACCGTAACCAATGGCCAAGGATGTTTCGATCGTGCCCGTACTGACTTCAAACTCCCAGTCCCCGCCGAGCGAGATACTGCCGGTGAGGTCACTACTCGCCTGCACATCTGCTCCCGTGAGGTCAGCCAGCATGTCCACTGCGGCTTGTCCCGCTTCCCCTTGAGCAAAGTCACACCCATAGACCAGGATATCGGCCTGTTCAGAAAGCGATTGTTGAATCACCGCCAGATCATCCGCATATTGAGTTGACATCGAGTCGGCATTGAGCACCCCGGTTCCGAGTTGGAGCTCCCCGGCACCACCATGCGAGATGACGTGGATCGCATCGATACCAGATCGACCGGACAACGCGTTCGCCATCTGCTCGATGCCATCCTGCCCGCCATCGAGCATAATGACTTCGATGTTCGGGTTCATGCCGCTGAGGAGATCCTGGTAGTTCGGAACGGTGGGGTCAACGAACACCACTTCGCTTCTCGATGCACCGGGATTATAGGTCGCAATCGCGTCGAGCAAGCCCTGCGAATCAGCCTGCTCTGCAGTGAGACCATCGTCGCCTCCATCGTTGGAGACCGCCGCCTCCGCCTGCTCTTGCGCAACCTGTTCGGACGCCACCTCAGACGCTGTTACCGAAGCTGCCGCATCGAACATGAGCCGCTGCTCAAGCGACATAAGCGACCCTTTGACACCAGACGATGGCGCTGAGAGTCGTCGATCATTTTTTCCATTCGAGCCAGGTGCTTTCTTTTTTCTACCGAACCCGAACACAGGTATCCTCCAGTCCATCTAGGATGAAAACCCACATCACCTATCGGCTGAATATTATTGCCGCTGAAGGACATTGCTGGACGGCAGAGTAGGAACAGGTCTCAACCATCACCAGTAAACTATTGAACTGTAGAATTTGATTTCAGGAGGCATGCTCGAAGCTTCCCTGACTAACCACCCCAATCGCCAACCATGCCTTCAAGTCAACTCACCCCAGCTTCTCGATTCCTTTCAATACTTCATCTTATACATTCATAAAACACCATACTTAAATGTTTTAATTGATGATTAAGAAATATATATATTGATATTCTGAATGGACTAACTCCCGCGCAAAGTTCGTTCTGTTCGCACTCCAGCTCAAGTTTCTTCTGATGGACTGAGCCAACTCACATCGGTAGAATGTCACTATCTCCAGATCTCAGTCACCTCACCGCATCTTGGCTCTTCAGGAGGGTGCTCCATGAAAAAAAACAATTGGATGCTTGCTCACGTGATCGCGCTCGTTGGAATCATAGTCGGTCTCCATAACTTTGTTCCAGCCACGACGCCGGATGCACAAGCCGAGTCGCTCAACGTGAAACCCGGTGCATGGGAATGGACAATAACAACAGTTGCATCGGGAATGAAGCTCTCACCAGAGATGTCGGCCGACATGACACCAGTACAACGGACCCAGATGGAGCAGATGATGAAGGCTCGTGAAGGCAAGCCTCATACGATGACCGCACCGTCCTGCATCACGAAGGAAGATGTGAGTCACGATCGAATCATCAAGGAGATGGAGGAGGAAGATGATGATCCGGTTCAATGCAAGGTCAACGTGATCTCGAAATCCTCCTCGAAACTCGTCATCGATCAAATCTGCCCCGGCCCACCGCCGTCAAATGGACACCTCACGATTGAAGCAAAGACATCCGAAAGCATCGTGGCAACCGGTGACAGGACTCTAAAAGAGTCAGGCAAGTCCCATCTCGATATCAAAGGGAAGTGGCTGCGTGCGAGTTGCGATGGGCTTGATGAGTAGAATCTTCACCTAATACTTTCACTCGCTGAGAAGAACTCATGATGTCATTCGCATTCTACTCCGCAAGGGCATACTGGCCCGAGAGCCGCTCGTACGAAGAACTGCTCCGACACGACACTCACCCGAAGACCTCATAATCACCATCTCACATCTCGCTCTCGAATCGTGACGATGTCGATACCTGACCGAGCGCAACCGTATGGTCATTCTCCGATCGGCCCACTCACGTCGTCCTTGAGGAACGAGCGAAGTCAGGGTAGACTGACTTTCGTACGCTCTTCGCAAACGCAGGTACGACATAATCACCATGAAGGAGATGCTTCCATGACGACCATGAAAACACGAGCCGTTTTTTCTCTCACCGTCCTCCTCGCCGTCCCACTGTCCTTTTCTGCGTCCGCAGTCGCTCAAGGCCTCCCGCCGGCAGCCAAACAGAAAATTGAAACGGCCCAGAAGCATGTCAAAACCATCGGCATGGAGGAGTATCGAAAGATCGTCGACAACCCCGGCACGGCCCTGATCATCGATGTGCGCGAGCCACAAGAATATGCAGCCGGACACGTGCCAGGAGCGATCAACATTCCCCGCGGCCTGATCGAATCCAAAATCTGGGACCAGGTGGGATCATCGGAAAACCCCAACCTTGAACGCCCAATTGTGCTCCAGTGTCAAGCTGGGAAACGTGCGACCCTTGCCGCTCAAACCCTGGGTGAACTGGGATTCACGCAGACTTCTGCGGTGATCATGAGTCTGGACGAATGGCAAAAAACCGGGAACCCGTTCGTGAAGTAATTGTTCACACCTTCAGATTCCCACTGTGGAGATTTCTATGACTGTTGACAGCTCACTCCGTGTCATTGCCCATGCCAAGGCCAAGACCGACCAAGTGGCCAGGGTCCGGGAGATCCTGACCGCGTTAGTGGATGCAACACGCCAAGAACCTGGCTGTCTCAGTTACGAACTCTTGCAGAACCATGCCGATCCGACTGACTTTGTGTTTGTCGAACGATGGGCAAGCGCGACAGCCGAGCGGGCACATTTCGTGACTCCCCACCTGTTAACCGCACTGCAACAGTTGAGTGGCCTTCTGTCCTCGGAACCTGAAATCTGTCGGTACGGTGTTGTGCAATAGTGAGCCGTACAGATCAATCAGCATCGAGAGGAAGAAGGCAGGTGGGCATATGTACACCGCGGCTCCCAGGGAGCACCCGCACAGGAACGGAGAACCCCGCCGATGACACGTGTGACACCTGATACAGAACTCACACTCTCACACCACAATCAGCGAGTCGTGATCTCCCCCTGGGGCGCATCGTTACGGCGATACTTCTTGGTGAATGCGGACGGACAGGAAAGCGATATTGTCTGGGGCTATGCTGGGGGAAGCGGAAAGCGAGGGGGACAAGGCGATGTGCTGATTCCGTTTCCAGGCCGTATCGGCAACGGGCGGTATGCATTCGAGGGACAGACGTTCCAACTTGAATGCAATGACAAGGAAGGCCCGAACGCCATCCATGGTTTTGTTCGGAGTCTCCCATGGGACATCCGAGACATTGACTCGAATCAAGTCACATTGACGGTCGCACTCCAGGCTGAAACGTATATCAACCGTGGCTATCCTTTTTCCTTACGCATCACGGTGACCTATAAGCTGAACGCCACAGGCCTGTCATGTATCTTCCAGATAGAAAACATCGGGGATCGTACCGCACCAGTGGGCGTCGGATTTCATCCCTACTTTACCGTCGGCACCAGCCTCATCGATGAGGCAGAGGTGCAAATCCCAGGGACCGGCTACTTGGAATTCAATGAACGACTCGTGCCGACTGGGACGATTTGCAGCGTGGCCAACACACCGTGGGACTACCGGCGCTTTCGCCCAATCGCCCAACAACGGTTTAACCATTGCTATGTGAACTTGGAGCGTAACGCCCACGGGATCGCCACTGCCTTGCTTCGAGACATTCCACGCCACCGAACGATCACCATCACGATGGACTCAGCTTTCTCCGCCGTGGTCGTCTATACCGGAGATGCCATTCCGGACGCCCCACGTGCGGCGCTTGCTATTGAACCGATGACCTGTGCAAGCGATGCATTCAATCATCCTGAATGGGGACTCGCGCGGCTGGTTCCCGGCGACAGGTTCTCCGGATGCTGGAGTGTGGACGATTCAAGCCGCAGCGGGGATCAGTAGCTCTGTAGCCACACATCTCATCTGGAATGAGAAACATGCGATTCCGGGAGAAAATACAAGCTGAACGGAGTAGATGTTAGGCCGCTTTTCGGTTGGGGGGAGACTGACTGCCGACAAAACTGCGCCAGAGAAGACTCAGTTTGAACTCCACTTCATCGAAGGAATCCCCTTGCACAGACTGATCAGGATACCCTTGCAGATACCCGCGCCACTTCTCTTGATCCAGCGAGATCACATACCGCAGAGTGTCCATGCGTGGTAAATCCGCCACGCGTCGTTCAACACGGGAAAGCTCACGAGGTGTTTTCTCGACTTCTTGGCTCAACTGTTCCACCTTCAACTGCAACTCCTCAAAGGAGGCCGCATGAACTTCTCGCTGGGGACTCCCCTCTGGATGGGCGATCCATTTACCCTGCTGTTGCCAATAGACCCAATTTGGTCGTTCCATTTCGGTGAGCATAGCCAAGCTGTCTCAATCTGACCAGCATTTTCACAATTTCTGCATATAAAATATGGATCCTGCTCTCTCCCCTCTCACAGGCTGGTCATGGGGCAATGTCTCAGCCAACCAGCTGTCCTTTCGCGTCGCCATGGCGGGAACCGGAGACCAACTGGTGCTCTGCCTGCATGGATTCCCTGAATCCTCGATTTCATGGAGGTATCAGTTTCAGCCACTGGCACAAGCCGGCTATCGAGTATGGGCCCCTGATCTGCGTGGATATGGCGGGACGACACGTCCTATTGGTCTGGAACCTTACTCGATCGAGTCTTTACTGGAGGACGTGAGTGGACTGCTGACTGCCGCGGGAACGTCACAGGCCGTCCTGGTTGGACACGACTGGGGCGGCATCATCGCCTGGTACTATGCCCTGCGGCATCCAGACCGAGTCAAAGCCTTGGTGATCCTAAATGCCCCTCACCCAGCTTGCTTCGAACGAGAAATCCGGCACTGGCGACAATTGCACCGCTCCTGGTACATGGGGATGTTTCAGATTCCTTGGCTTCCTGAAGCGATCCTGTCCATGAGTCAGGGGTACATGATCGAAAAGATCTTCGAGCGTATGACCATTCATCGTGAGTACATGCCTGATGAAATCGTAGAGGTCTACCGCCAGCAAGCCTGTGCACCAGGCGCTCTTACCGCCATGTTGAACTACTACCGAGCCGCACTTCGTGGTGGAGGGGCGCTACGCCAACGCACGCTGGGCTATCCCACAATCGACATTCCCACCTTAGTGATATGGGGACTCCAAGATCACGCCCTCGGTGCTCACAATCTGGATGAGTTGAACCGTGTTGTTAGCAACCTGACAGTGGTCACTCTGGCGGATGCCGGACATTTCGTGCATGAAGATCACCCCGACCATGTGACCACACAGCTTATAACCTGGCTAGAGAGCACGCTCCCTCGCTGAGCGTCACGTTCTACTTGTTTCCAACGGTCACGTTCGACCATTGCCGCACGTCCGACGACCCATTCCATAGGATGCTGAGAACTTCTCTCAATTGGAACCATGCTGGAATTGATCAAGTTATTGAACAATGGCCCAAACAGGCTAGGATGCAAGGTGAGGTGAAGCATTCGCACTCATCGTATCCACTTAGGGCTCTTATGAACGAGCGCCACAGCCGTTCACCAATGCGATAGCGATGCTGCAGGGACAAGGCGGGTCTTTCGGTTGGATGATGCATGTGTGCCGGAAAGTCGGCAACGGGATTCTGTTCTTCCAGCCCGGTCTAGCCAGGTTTCAGGTGAACGCCAAGAATCGTTCCGATCGGCACAATACCAATGCGCTGCTCCACTCTCGCTGGACACACCATCTGCGATAAAGGCAACGTACGTGCTTATGGGACAATTGGCACCAGTTCGTAAGAGCTCAGCTCCGGTCAGGGATGCATCGTCCACGACGAGTTCCTCAAGAGAAGAAGTTCCTGTCAGTCCGAGACTGACCGTGGTGCCGTCGGCGCAGCCCTCCGCCACTCGTTGCGACAAGCGGCGATGGTTTTCTGTCGTTCACCCTCTACAAATACGAATGCTGAACCAGGTAACGGTCTATTCACTGATCATGTTCGTACTTCTCATGATGCTCATGGCCCCTCTCCTCATAGAGACGCCCGGCAACCCAACACAGGCTTGGCAAGAACGGACCGCGGCCACCACCAATCTGCTCGGCCGATCATGGCTATGGGCGTTCGCCGTCGGCCTCGTGGTCCTGATCCATGGTCTCCATTCCATACGGTCGATGCACCGCGTGGCTGGTCCGCTCTACCGGTTCAAACAGGTGTTCCAACAAATCGGCGGCGGCAATCTCTGCACGCACACGACCCTTCGCGGAGACGACTCTCTGCATCCCGAATCCGACCTGATCAATCAGATGACCACCCAACTGGAAACGAAAATCATGGCGTTGAAGCATACACAGGTCATGCTTGCGCTGGATGTCTCACGGATCAAGGAACGAGCGGTCGCAACGGCAGATCCAGCCTTGACCGTTCTGACACAGCAACTGGAACAGAACGTGTCAGGGCTCAAGTCCTCCCTGGATGCGTTCAAGACCCATAGTGGCTAGGCGATCACCGTGAAGCCTGAACGCGAATCCATGCTGGAGATGGCCAGATTTTATCCAAGACGAGTCTGCCGATTCGATGGTGGTGGCGGCGGGCCATCGGTGGAGGAGTTGACTATTGCTCCATTGAACCGACCAAATGGCCAAGATGACGTGATTCGCGCAAGTGAAGGCTGGCTTTATGGTCTAGCCAGGAACTGCTAACTCGTTGGATCCATGCAGACAACGTTCGCCTATTCCCTATTCCAGAGCCGTATTGGACGCCGTATCCTAGGGCTTTTCATGCTCTGTGCACTGGTCCCGACCTCTCTACTCGGGTGGATCTCCTATCGCCAAGCCACGGAACACCTGATGCTCCAATCAGCGGTCCGGCTCAAGCAAGAGAGCAAGTCCCAGGGGATGGTGCTCTATAACCATCTCCTCACCGTCACGGCAGAACTCAGCCGAGTGGCTGCCGAACTACCGCAAGACAGGACGATTGCAGAGGAGGCGACCATCGCGACTCCGGTAAAGGAACTTGCACCGCGCTTCCGTCACCTGCGGCTTCATCCCGCCACAGGCCCTCTCCGACGAGGGCTGACACAGGCGCAGGTGGCACATCTCCAAGAAGGAAAGTCCATCCTTGAGATCACCCCTTCTGCTCACGGCCTTCCTCAGCTCACACTCATCCGCATGGTGAATCCGGCGCGCTGGGAAACCGGGCTCATTTCCGCACAGCTCGATGAGACGACTTTATGGAATGCACACAGCAAGGAGACGTTGCCTCACGATATGGATCTCATCATAGAAGATAGCGACCGTCACCCGCTGTACTCCACCTTTTCCCAGCTCGTCACGCTCCCCGATTTTCATCGACACGATATCACGACGCCTATAGGTGAAGGCGTACTCTGGCGAATGGACACCCACGAGTATCTCGCTGGGACGTGGTCGATGCCGCTCCGCCACATGTTTCTGGCCGACCCATGGGTAATTATCCTGAACCAAACACGAGAATCGGCATTGGCTCCGGTGAAGCACTTCCGCCGCGCATTCTTGCTGGTAATCGCGTGCGCCTTGAGTGTCGTCGTCCTGCTCAGCTTCTGGCAAACCCGACGCAGCCTCCAGCCCATGACACGGCTGAAGGAAGGAACGGATCGTCTTGCGATCGGAGATTTCTCGACCCAGGTGACGGTTCAGAGCCGCGACGAATTCGAGGACTTAGCCGATTCGTTCAACAGCATGACGGAGAAGCTGAATCAACAGCGTCACGCATTGGAAACAAGGTCGGCGATTAGCCAGGCCATTCTCTCAAGCCATGAGCCGGCTGCCATGGTGAACATCGTGCTGTCCCGCCTGACGGAGAGCATCGCCTGCGATGCCGTGGGAGTGACCCTGGTCAATGCTGAATCCACCGGACCGGGCGAATTGTCGGTTCGGTACATTCAGAACCAATCGGATGAGACAAAGACCTATCCATGCCAACTCTCTGAGGAACATCTCGCTGGCATGATGGCGCATCCTCATCATATGGTCGCGATGGCGACGGCCATTCCCTCTTACCTTACCGAGATGATGCGACCCGGCCTCTCGCTTTTCATCATATGCCCGATCATCGTGAACGAGCGTGTGGACGGAGCGTTGGTGCTCGCCTATCGCCATCGAAAGGCGGCTCCGTCTAACGATGTGACGTACGCCCGCCGGTTGGCTGATCAGATGGCCATTGCCTTAGCCAACAGCGTGGTGAGGAAGGCGCGCCTGCAAGCCCCACTGGAGTTGGTTGGGGCGGTGGATACAACGCAGCCGGCAGAAGAACAAGCCACACTCCTCCAAGCGACGGATCTGTCGTCGGTCACGAAAGAAGAACGGGTACGCCGACAGCAGCGTGCGACACTGGCTCTGGTCCTAGACCGAACGGTGTGTGAAGGATCACTCCCCGGCACGGCCAAGCAGTTGACCACGCTCGCGACGCACGCCCTTGTGGCCGATCACGTCAGTGTCTGGGTGTATGACGAGCAGGCCCAGTCGCTCTCCTGCCTCGATCGCTATGATCGTCTCGCCAGTCAGCATACGTTCGGCCAGAAACTGCTTCGCAGTCAATCCCCGCATTATCTGTCGGCCCTTGACCGTGGACAGCTCATGGCGGCCGCACAGCTGCGACAAGATCCAGCCTTTCAAGAATTGGCCGGCGCCATCTTCCCGCCGGGTCAGACCGGT
The DNA here is from genome assembly GCA_029865485.1 of Nitrospira sp. Lineage (GTDB taxonomy): Bacteria > Nitrospirota > Nitrospiria > Nitrospirales > Nitrospiraceae > Nitrospira_D. Next base: position 297 of record JAOUGT010000026.1, on the reverse strand, counting down.
GCACGGCTTGATACTCCGTTTCATACACAGGGAAAGCTGGCCGGGGTCGTCTCGGTCGAACAGGCTGATCCCTCCAGAGATTGGGCGCCTGATGAACAGCAGTTTGCCCAAGCGTTGGCACATGTGATGACGCTGGTTTTTGAGGCTGCACGATGCCGTGAATCCGAAGACGCGTTGGCCATCGCAAGGCTGGCGGCGGAGGAGGCGACGAACGCGAAGGCTGAATTCCTGGCAAACATGAGCCACGAAATCCGAACCCCCATCAACGGCGTCATTGGGATGACCGAGGTCCTCGCT
>JAOUGT010000309.1 GCA_029865485.1 Nitrospira sp. | reverse complement strand
CTGTTCATCAAGATTCCACTGGTCCATCCGCACAACTTTCTGAAGGCCACGCTCCGGCTTGTGGAGCCGTTGTATACCGCTGTGGCCGGCTGGACCTTCGGGACCCTTGGCCTCTTCGGGCTGATCCTCGTCGGACGCCAATGGGACACGTTCGTCTCGACATTCCTCTACTTTTTTAATTGGCGCGGGGCCATCCTCTACAGTCTCTCGCTCGGGGCGGTGAAGATCGTGCACGAGCTCGGCCATGCCTATACGGCAACTCGGTTCGGGTGTCGAGTACCGACCATGGGTGTGGCCTTTATGGTGATGATGCCGGTCATGTACTCAGACGTGACCGATTCCTACCGCCTGACATCCAAACGGAAACGACTTCTGATTGCAGCCGGTGGGGTGATCGCCGAGCTTGGGTTGGCGGCGTTGGCGCTCTTCTTGTGGGGCTTCCTGCCGGAAGGGACCTTACGGAGCATTGCCTTCATCGTGGCCACGACCAGTCTCGCGATGAGTCTGGTCGTCAACCTGAATCCGTTGATGCGATTCGACGGCTACTATGTGCTGGCCGATGGATTGGGCCTGCCGAATCTTCAAGATCGGGCCTTTGCCTTTGGGCAATGGCGATTGCGGAGTCTGCTATTCGGTCGTCATAGCCCGCCGCCGGAAGTCGTCTCGGCACGCGTGCAACACACTATGGTGATGTATGCGTGGGCGATCTGGTTCTATCGCCTGATCTTGTTCACCGGCATCGCCGTGATGGTCTATCACTACTTCTTCAAAGCGTTAGGCATCATCCTCTTCCTGGTCGAGATGGTCTGGTTCATCGCCATGCCGATCTGTCGTGAGCTGACTGTCTGGTGGAGCAGCCGAAACCTGTACGCAGGGTCACCACGGGCTTGGGTGAGTACCGCCTGTCTGGTGGCTCTGTTTGCGATGACGTTGATTCCCATGCAGACGAGCATCTCAATTCCGGCGGTGCTGCAAGCTGCATCGTACGCCACCATCTTTGCACCGACGCCAGGCCGTCTCCAGGAGGTGTTGGTACGAGATGGGCAGGCCGTCAAGGCGGGGGATGCGCTCGTCGTGCTGGAGAACCCCTCATTGGACAAGGAAGTGCGGTTGGCCGAAACCAAAGTGGCCATGTGGGACTACCGTCTTGGCCGATTAGCCGGCTATGGGCAAGATCGCGACCAGCGCCAGGTCATTGCGGAATCACTCCGGGCAGGGCTCGCCGAGCTGACGGGGCTTGAGGCCAAACGAGCCAACCTGACCTTGAAGGCGCCCATCGCCGGGGTGGTGCGGGACCGTGCGGATTCACTCACTGCTGGGCGATGGATAGACCAGAAAGTACCCATTGCGTATTTGGTGGACGGGCGCCAGGCCGAGATCGAAAGCTTCGTGCCGGTCGACGAACTGGCCTCGATCCAAGTCGGGCAATCGGCGCGGTTCATCCCGCTCGATCTCACCAGGCCATCGGTTGGAGCCCATGTCACGGAGATCGCCGAGGTGGACGAACGCGAGTTCATGGTGCCCTATCTGGCATCGGTCTATGGCGGCGATGTCCCTGTGCGAAAGGACGACAAGGGGCGACTGAAACCCGAGGTCTCGGTCTATCGTGTTCGATTGAGTCTGGACGATGCCATGACCTCTCCCGACCAAATCCTTCCCGGCCATGTCCAGATCGAGGGGCAACCGTCGAGTGTGGCGAAGCGGGCATGGGATCAGGTGGCGGCGACATTGGTCAGAGAAAGTGGATTCTGACCCACTTCCGCGAGACGGGCGAGAGTCGCGCGACAAGCGAGACGTGCGGAAATGAGCCTGTCGCGTCACGCAAGTCGTGCTCTTCACGCTTGTCGCGCTGTCCGCTTCACGAAATACGCTACACGTAACTGGTAAATCGGATGATTCTCTGGAATCTTGACAGGATCGAGGGAACGCTCTACGCTCCAACCCAGGGGTACGAAGGCAGCCATGAAACCCATCCTGGAAAAACCGATCCTCGAAGAATTCAAGCGGAGAGTCGAA
>JAOUGT010000200.1 GCA_029865485.1 Nitrospira sp. | reverse complement strand
CTCGACCTTCGGCTGGAGGACGGTTTCCACAAAGGGAATCTTGAAATGCGGGCCGGGCTCGGCTGCGCGAACTGGGACCCCGAACCGTTTCACCACCCCTTCTTCGTCCGGCGCCACGATAAATACGGATTGCCAGGCGATGAACAGCAGCGCGGCAGCGATGACAAGATTCCAGACGCCACCGGAAGGCAGGAGGCTTTTGAGGCCGCCGGGAGGAAAGAGATCTTTCAGTTGAGACTGCGCTTGCTTGAGGGCGTCCTCAAGCGGGTCGGGCTTTTTGCCCCACGGATCTTTTGGGTCCCAGACCATATAGTTCGTTCATCATCCTTCAAGGATTCACCTCTAGGGTACTAGGAAATTACCCAGCGTACGAATAAAAGTTCACGAGAGGTGTTGTATGCGTGTATAGGTATTGTCACCTCTGGATGGGGAGGAGGTGCGATCGTGACCTAGGTTGTCCTGGTGACGATGATCCGTGGAGTCACGAGAGCGCCCAGCCGATGCACCGGTCGAAGTGCAACATTGAATACGATGCGCAGGCACCTGCGGAACTCTTGGGTGAGAGATAACGAATGCTATGAAGGCTCAGAAATTCTCCTGTGGGATAAGCATTGGAACTGTGCCATCCTGGCTATACCTGGGAACACGATGTGTGTTGAGTGCGGCGACTCTTTTCTTTGTGCCGTCTGAATGAGCTTCGGCGCCTGGTTCGTTGCCGACAGGAGGTTCCGTGACGGATGTTTTTGACACTGCGCTGTTGGCACCGCTGGAACAGCTTGGCCGACAGGTCTTAGCGGTGTTACCGGATATGTTGGCCATGGTCATCATCGTCGGGGTTGGGGTCGTGGCAGCCCGGGCGTCAGGCCACGTCATTGAACGGTTGCTACGCCTGGTGCATCTGGACCATCTCTGTGACCGTCTTAGCATCAATGCGGCATTGGTGCGCGCTGGCGTGAAGTCCAACCCGTCGTCCATCGTCGCGCGCGCAGCCTATTGGACCGTTGTCGTCTTCGCAGCGATCGCGGGGTTGAGCGCACTCAATCTGCAGCCGATCAACCGCGTTGCCCAGTCGCTCCTGGCCTACATTCCGCATGCGCTGACCGGGGGAGTGATCCTCGTGACTGGTTATCTGGTTTCCAACTTCATCTCGCAGGGCGTATTGGTCGCAGCGGTGAATGCCGGGCTTCCACCGGCGCGACTGTTCGCGAATCTGTCGCGCTGGGGCATCCAGCTCTTTGCGTTGGCAATGGCACTGGAGGAGTTGGGCATCGCGGCGAGCGTGGTGGTCGTCGGCTTCGGGATTACCTTCGGTGGAATCGTGTTCGCAACGGGCTTGGCGTTCGGGCTTGGGGCTAAGGACCTCGCGAAAGGCTTTCTCGAACGGAGACTGTGGAGTCGCGAGCGTGACCGTCTACCAGATGACCTGCGGCATCTATGATGGCTGGCCTATTCTTCATCCTGTTGGCACTCACGGCGACCGGTTGTTTCCAGGCCGGAGAGGTGACGGATCATGGGACGATCATCTTGGTCTTCAAACACGGGAAATTGTCAGGTGACGAGCGGGTGCTTCCCAACCTCCTGCGCGAGTTTGAACGACGCCACCCTGGCGTGGTCGTGCGCGAGGAACTCTTACCGGCTTCCTCAGATCAACAGCACCAGTACTATGCGATGAATTTGGACGGAGGGAGAGCTCCGTTCGACTTGCTCGGGATCGACACGATTTGGGCGCAGGAATTCGCCAAGGCCGGATGGATTGCTCCCCTGGACGGACTCCTGGCTCCGGCTGAGCAGGAGGAGTTCTTTCGTGGTCCGATCGAGGCGGCGACCTTCAATGGCCGTCTGTATGCGGTCCCATGGTATGTCGATGCCGGGGTCCTCTACTACCGGCGTGATTTGCTGGACCGGCATGGTCTTGAACCTCCTCGCACATGGCTCGAACTTGTGCGGGCCGCCAAGGTCGTGCTGGAAGCGGAGCCGACTTCTGCCTTGACCGGGTTTGTGTGGCAGGGGAAGCAATATGAAGGCCTGATGTGTGTCACCTTGGAGGTGCTCCGGAGCAATGGGACGGATCTCTGGAGCGGCGATCGAGACCGCGCCGAACAGGGGCTGCGTTTCTTGCGAGAGACCATCGCGACGCACCGAATTACCCCGCTGTCTACCAGCATGGCCGATGAAGAATCCACTCGGTGGATATTCGGTGAAGGCCATGCGCTGTTCATGCGAAATTGGCCCTATGCCTGGTCTCTGCTGCAACAGGAGGGCTCACCGGTTCGCGGTAAAGTGGGCGTCGTGTCGCTGCCGGCCTTTTCTGGATTTTCCAGTGCGCCGGTTCTCGGAGGCTGGATGCTCGCCATCCCGAACAGTTCCACCCATCAAGAGGTTGTCGGCGAGCTGATCAGATTCTTGACCTCCCCGGACTCGCAACGTAAGGTCGCGGTGGAGTTGGGGTATAACCCGGTTCGGCGAGCCCTGTATGCTGATGAGTCATTGCTTGAGGTGCGTCCTCTCTTGAAGGATCTCCAACCGATCCTGTTGGAGGCCAGGCCGCGTCCGATCACGCCATATTATCTTCTCATTTCGCAGGCGGTGCAGCCGGAAGTCAGCGCAGTGGTTGTTGGACGGAAGTCGCCCAGAGAAGCGCTTGATACCATCAAACGCCGAGTCGATCAGATTGTTGGGGAGCAACGAGTAACGGCTGTGATGGAACGATGATGAGCGATCAGTTGCCTCCAGTGATGAAGGGAATAGCCGGATGATCCGTCTGTCCGAGCGCGCATGGGGATATGTGTTCGCCGGTCCTGCGTTTGTGCTCGTGAGTCTGATCGCGCTGGCTCCGATCGCTGCGGCCTTGTGGCTCAGTCTGCGTCAGCAGTTGCCGATCTTTGGAATCGATGAGTTTGTCGGCCTCGGGAACTATCTCCAGTTGTGGGGGGACGACCGGTTTTGGGCCGCCTGCCGGACAACGTTGTACTTCACCACCCTGTCCGTGTCAGCCGAACTGCTTTTGGGCTTCGGGTTTGCCCTGCTCTTGAACCATCTGTCGGACGGAGCAGGCAAGGGACTGCGGTGGGCCCATGTCATGATCATCCTCCCCTGGGCGATTCCGACCGTCGTATCCGCCCAGATCTGGGCCTGGCTCTATCAACCGGACTACGGCTTGCTCAATTATCTGCTCGTTGTAGCCGGCCTGACCGAGGGGGCCATCGATTGGCTGGCCGATCCTGATTGGGCGATCCATGCGGCGGTTGTGATGGATGTGTGGAAAACCACGCCGTTCGCGGCGCTGCTGCTACTGGCCGGATTGAAGACCGTGCCGCAGGAACTCTACGCCGCTGCGCGAGTTGATGGCGCGGGAGCGTGGGAACAATTTCGTCGGATTACGCTGCCGATGTTGATGCCCGTCGTCGTCATCGTGCTCGTCTTTCGCACGATGGACGCAGTCCGGGTATTTGATGCGGTCTTTGTGCTCACCGGAGGAGGACCGGGCAACAGCACCGAGACCCTGTCGATCTATGCGTACAAGACCTTGTTCCAAACCTTGCAGTTTGGATACGGATCCGCTCTTGCCACGGCGATGTTTGTGCTGGCCGCGCTTCTTTCGATGTTGTATCTGGCGCTGCTTCGGCGCCATGTGCAGGGGAGTGCCTGATGGGTCGTCATGACGATCAGGGCCGGTTCATGATGAACCGGCTTCGTACTCGTGGCCTTACGGTCTGTGTCCTTGTCGTTGTCGGGTTGTTCTGCCTTGGACCGGTGCTCTGGCAGGCGGTCACATCCGTGAAGCCCGATCAGGATCTCGTGCGCCTGCCTCCTCTTTTCCCCGAGCGTGTGACGAGCGTGCACTATGACCGGGTCTTGCTCAAGTCGTCGCTCCCACGGTCGCTTGCGAACAGTATGATCGTGGCGACAAGTGCGACGGTGACCGCCATTGTGGTCGGTGCGTTTTGCGCCTTTGCGCTTGCACGGCTCCCGATCACCGGGAAATCGGTCATTCTGGGGGTGGCGCTCGTGACGTCGATGTTCCCACCTATTGCGGTCATCAGCCCCTTATACCTCCTGATGCGGGAGCTGGGCTTAAGGGATACCCTCGTCGCCGTCGGACTGACCCATGCGGTCTATTCTCTGCCGCTCGCCGTGTGGCTCTTGACGAGTTTCTTTCAGCAGCTTCCCAAGGAGCTCTACCAGGCTGCGCGTATCGACGGCTGCACTCCGTTGCAGGCCCTGTTGACTGTGATATTTCCCCTGGCGCGCCCCGGGCTTGCTGTGGCGGCGCTCTTGGTTTTTATCTTTTCCTGGAACGAGTTCATGTTTGCCTTGACGCTGACGGCGAGCGACGCGACTCGCACCGCGCCGGTCGCCGTAGCCTTGTTCCCAGGCCTGTACGAGATTCCATGGGGCGACCTGGCCGCCGCATCGCTGGTGGTGACTCTGCCGGTCGCGGGCCTGGCACTGGGATTTCAACGCCACATCATTGCCGGACTCACGGCCGGCAGTGTGAAAGGATGAGGCCATGGCTGAAGTCCGGATCGAGTTGATCGAGAAACGTATCGGGCAGAAGACCATTCTCCCTCCGCTCACATTGACGGTGCATGACGGCGAGTTCTTTGTGCTCGTGGGCCCTTCCGGCTGCGGCAAATCCACCTTGCTGAGTCTTCTCGCCGGGCTTGATCAACCGACCGCCGGCCGCATTCTATTCGACGGGGTCGATGTGACGGACTTGGAGCCGCGGGAACGAGACGTGGCGTTGGTCTTTCAGAGCTATGCGCTGTACCCACATATGACTGTGCGTGAAAATATGGCTTTCCCCCTGACCGTGGTTCCCCGCGCCAAACGCCTCGATCGGAAGCGGATCGAGGAAGAAGTGGAACGGGTGGCAGGGTTTCTTGGGCTGTCGGCATTGCTCGATCGACGACCGCGAGAGCTCTCCGGCGGGCAACGGCAACGGGTCGCCTTGGGGCGCGCGCTCATCAGGAAGCCGCGATTGTTTCTGTTGGACGAACCGCTGTCCAACCTCGATGCGCAATTGCGCGCGTCCATGCGCGCGGAGTTGCTCCGTCTCCACAAGGAACTGAAGGTTACGACGATCTATGTGACCCACGATCAAACAGAAGCTATGACGCTAGGAGACCGACTTGTGGTGCTCAACCAGGGACGGGTTCAGCAGATCGGACGGCCTCACGATATCTATGCTGCTCCGGCCAATCTTTTCGTTGCAGGTTTCATGGGGTATCCGCCGATGAATCTGCTTTCGGCCCGTCTTGGAGCGGACAGTATCCGAGCCGGGCCGCTAGATCTCACAAGACCTCCGGGTATGCCACCAGTCGATCAAGCGCAGTCGGTGACCGTAGGCCTCAGACCGGAAGACCTCGTTGTCCGTCCAGCGAACGGGCCGGGGGACGAAGGCAACGGACTCGGCGTTGTTCGCCTGACCGAACCGTCTGGTCCGACCTTGTGGGTGACGGTTGAGCTCAACGACCTCAACAACGAGGCCTTCACCATCATCGGGACTGCACAAGCCGGGTTTGTCCCGAAGATCGGGGAGCGTGTTGCAGTCTCAGCGCCACGAACGACTCTCCACCTGTTTGATCCGACGACAGAGCAGCGATGGGGGGCTGGTTAGGGACCGGGTCTATCATGGGCCTCAAGCAGGAACCAGATGACGCTATCCGGCCTCTTTCAGAACATCAAGCCAAACATTGAGCGAATCAGGTTGCCGACGGTCTAGGAAGAACTCGTTTTCACCAGCCCTCCACTAGACCGTAAACCTGCCACAATCTCAACTCCCAATTCGAATAAGTCCGGAAGCGATTGTCCTTCCGCCTGGCAAGGTTGTCTCCATTCGCAGGTTGTACTTGATTACACCAGATTTCGAGAAGCATGCACTGGCCGTACTATTCGGTTTGACTTCAGCAAATTCCTGTTTCATCCCGAACATATTGGAAAACCCTCGGCTACAGGAAAACTGGTCTGTGTCCATCATCACCAGATCAACCCGAACTTAAGCCTGCTGGTGCGGACGCCTTGAAACAGGTCGGCGGAATCTTGAAAGACTATCCGGAGTATAACGTTGCAGTTGACGGACATACCGATAACCAACCGATCCGCGGTGCACTGAAGAACAAATTCCCAACGAATATGGAGCTGTCAGAAGCCCGTGCCGCTAACGCGG
>JAOUGT010000199.1 GCA_029865485.1 Nitrospira sp. | reverse complement strand
AGGTATCTTGTGTGACTGACACCGTTGTTGTGTCGTCATGCTCCTCCAAGTGTCAGCCACTGACGGACCGGAACGGGGACAATCACCGGCTCTCTGAACCAGAAGCGCGACAATCCACGAAATCAGGCACTTGGCGAGAGGAGGTAATCGATATCGGCCTTCGTCAGCACGCCTTGCTCTGAGCTTCGTACCGCGCCGGCCATGACCGCGTCGTACAACTCGAGCTTCCGCTGTTTGAGCGCCATCATCTTCTCCTCGATGCTGTGGCGCATGAGAATCCGCTCGATCGTGACCGTCTGCCGTTGTCCGATGCGATGCGCGCGATCCGACGCCTGACGCTCCACCGCCGGATTCCACCAGGGGTCCAGATGAAAAACATAGCTCGCTTTGGTTAGATTCAGTCCCTGTCCTCCCGCCTTGAGACTCAACAGAAAAACGCCGGGCTGGTCACCGTCCTGAAACGCCGTGACGCGGGCCTTGCGCGCAGCCGGTGCGGTGGACCCATCCAAGCGATGGTATGGTAGCTTGTGCTGGATGCACGCTTCCTGGACGAGGTCCAGAAAGCTGGTAAATTGTGAGAACACCAGCGCGCTGTGCCCTTCCTCTCGCAATACGTTCAATCGCTCCATCAGGAAGCGGAGCTTCGGTGAGGTCTCCTCGGCTTGCTTCGTGAGGAGTCGCGGTGAAAGACAGATCTGCCGAAGTTTGAGGATGGCCGTGAGGGCGATGAACTGCGCCTGTCCGGACGTCTTGCTGCGATAGGCCTCATCGATCGTTGAGCGAACTTGCTCGACTGTCTGTTGATAGAGCGCCTTTTGGCGATCGGTCAACTCCAGGAACACCTCATGCTCGATTTTCGGGGGCAAGTCCTGAAGAATTTCGGCCTTGGTCCGCCGCAGAACAAATGGCCTCGTCCGGCGCAACACCCGGTCGAGCCCAGGGCCTGAGAGCCGTTTCGCATCCGCCTTGAATCGGTCACCGTCGCCCAAGAGCCCCGGCACACAGAGGTCGATCACAGAGAAATACTCGCCGAGATGATTTTCAAGCGGGGTGCCGGTCAGCGCGACCTTGAAGCGTCCCTTGAGCCGTCGGACTGCGCCCGTCGTGTCTGCCTGGATGTTTTTCACCGCCTGAGCCTCATCGAAGACCACTACGTGAAACACTGTCTGCTCCAAGGCATCAATATCCCGACGGACCAGCCCATAGGTCGTGAGCACGATCTCACCGTCCCCGGCTTCGAATGTCCGCTCGCTCCCGCTATACACATGGACCGTGAACTCGGGCGCAAACCGGGCCAGTTCCTGCTCCCAGTTGAAGAGCAGGCTCGTCGGCACCACGACCAGATGAGGGCCTTTCACCCCGCGTGCTGCCTTGAGGCGTCCCTCCCTGATGGCAGCCAATAGACAGATGGTTTGGATGGTTTTGCCCAACCCCATGTCGTCCGCCAGACAGGCGCCGAACCGGTGCTCGTAGAGAAACGCCAACCAGGCATAGCCGTCATGCTGATAGGGGCGTAAGACCGCGTGAATCCCCTTCGGCAACGGCGGCCTCTCAATCCGCACAAATCCCAGCAAGCCCGCCAACACCGCCTCATCTTCGGCCGGTAGCGACACATGAATGCCCTGCTCGCGCAGCGCGAGCCAGTCGAGAATCTGTAACCGAGGCACGCGTATTACCTGCGCGGATTCTCGATTCACCTGAGCCTCCCCGGTCAGGTCGAGGATGGCTCGTAGCCGTTCCAGGCTTGGACCATCCAACACCCGTAGACCTCCCTCGCTCTCGATGAGTCCACCCCGTTCCAGGGCTGTCCTCCATTCATGCTCATCCACGGCGATCCCATCACAACGAATCTCCGGCCTAATCTCGAACCAGTCGATTCCGGTCGCCGGTCGCTCCTGATGCCCCACGTGAACGGAACAGTCCCACCGAACGGACCTGAGTGGTGTGTCCTCGTACAAGAGTGTGATCCCAGCCATGGTCAACTGTTCCAAAAGAGCCGGCAATCGCGGGAACAGCGCCCGCGAGTCGATCACCATCACATCATACGAGGACATGCCGCGAAAGACCTCCGGACCAAAGATCTCGAATGGAATCTGATACAGACACCCCTCGCGAGCCTTATCGATCGTCTGCAGGCCCCACCGACCTGCCTCGACCTGCAACCGTACATCCGGTCTGGCATAGACGGCCAAGTGCTGTTTCAGCCATCGTGCGGCCTCCAGTCGAACGCTTCGCACCCAATCGGTCTGATCCAGCGCTGTCTTGATACGGCGGTCTCGTTCCTTCGCCTCACCGACCATCAGCAAGCTGAAGAACAACTCGTAGAGCACCGCCTTGCGTTTCTGTGCCCGCAACGGCGCCGAGACGGCACGACCCTGCTCCAACGCCCGGATGAAAGAAAAGGTCGATGCACTGGGAGCAACCCACATCTCACCTCGCCGACATTGTGCCTGAAGCATCCAGGCGGTCGTTTGGGTGCCGGACTCATCGAGAAGCGGCCTGAGCGTCACGGCGTATGCCCGCACCTCATCCACTGATCCGGCAATAAGCGCGCGAACCGGCGTCTCGTTCCCATCGACACGCAACAGCATGTCGTGAAGCGTGTCGTCAGCCTGCCTGCGGATCAGATCGATCTGAGCGGATTGAAATTCCTGCCGTGGGATGGTGAATTCCAGCTCATGGTGCAGGCCTTGCCATCGCCGATGGCCCTCACTGGGTGGTAAGGTTACCGCACAGGGCGCGTCATCCAAACCACTCCGACCATATGGAATATCGACCCTCCGGAAGCCATCGCGGAGTGACAGAAAGGAGGCCCAACCACCTTCATTCTCCAAAAGGAGTAAGCGCCGGCCATTCACGTCCACTACGAAACCACGAAACCGGACAATCCGATCGAGCACCGTGCCGTCCGCAACACAAACGGCGCGAATCATCACTCCCTCACCGGAAAGCGCCAGCTCCGTCCTACTCCGGCACGTGACGGCCGGAGCCCATTGAAGGACGAGCGAGTCCCGACCGATTTTGAGCACAAGCGGGAACCGGCGCTTGGCCAGGTCAAGGTAGCGCAATAAGGGATCATCCCCGTAGCCTGACGAAAACCAGGACGGATGAAGCAGCGGTCGCAGCTCAGACGGTAAAGCAGGAGCCCACCCTGCAGGCAGTCTCACGCCATTACGGTAGATGGAGAGCTGAGGATAGGGCTGGTTCGCATCGAGCACGATTTCATAGCCCGACTCCTGCGTATTGCCCTTGCTCGGGGAACCGGTCTGAACGGGTTCTCCGAGTAAGTCAGTTCTGAGTGCGGCCAGATGGGCTTGTTCTCGATCGGACAATTTGAACGTCTCGGGCACAAGCAACTGTTTGGTGGTGAAACAAGCGCATAAGACATGCTTGCACGGACAATCGAACTCCCAGGCCGGACAGTCACAGAACGCAGAGAGAAACCCGTCGTCTATGGAAAATACAACTTCGTACAAGATGGTGCCCTGCACCTGGGCCGTGAGGATCTCGCCATTCTTACTCCAAACATAGTGCTGCAGTCGCTGCTGCCGGTAGTAGTCATACCCACGAACCACCGAGGCTTTCGGGGCCATCGTATAGACATCATTGACGGCTAGGGCACGAAATGCGGCAAGCAGCCCGGCTGCGGCAGGAGCTTGAGCGATGGAGCTCACCGTGGCCTCAGGAGAAGGACTATTCGGTTTCCGAAAACGAGACGCAGGCTTCTTTCGCATGGGCCGCCACTATAGCGGGCGGGAAAGATCCCCATCAAGTCACTAGCCTATATTCGCACCATAATATGGAAGGCGGAGGTCACGAGAACGGCGGTCAGCGAGTCGAATCCTCCTTGAATTGCTCTTTCACAACGTCCAACAGGGTCCTTGCTGCCTCAGTTGCTGAGAGTTGTGTCGTATCGATCCTCACGTCTGGGTGAAGAGGTGCCTCATAGGGGTCTTGTAGACCTGGAACGGTGGACGATTCGCCACGCTGACCCCGCTGATAGGTCCCTTTGTAATCACGCTCCATTGCAAGTCTCAATGGGCATTCTACTGCGACCTCGATAAACCTCGGGATGAGGCTCCGAGCGAAGTCACGGTATGCGCGCTTGGTCGCCGTGGCATCGAAGATGACGGTGACGCCGTGCAAAACCAATCGAGCACCCATGAAGGCCAGGGCACGGTAGAAAAGATCACGCTCCGCCGACGAATAGGTGGGGGTCGGCGTGAGGACTCGTCTGACTGCATCGGACTCAAGGACTTCGACGGACAACTTCAACTGCTCGAGCTGAGGTCGAAGCGCTGCGGCAATGGTACTCTTGCCCGATGCGGGCAAGCCGGTCAGCCAGATGGCGAACGCCGAACCCTGATGTGTGATGTGTGATGCGTGAGCAGGCGACGCTGGATCTTGCATGTCCTCACCCATCACCGGTCACTAATCACCCACAATATTCATTCACCAGCTCCGGCTCAAAGCGCGGGACATCGAGCACGTTTTCAATGAAACGAAAGAGCCTACGCCGGGTCTCCATCGACAGATTGGGATACCAGAGCGGGCTAGCCACGACCAGGCCGCGAAAAGCAAAGAAAGGCGCGGCTGTTTCTGTTACTTCCTTGTCTCCGCTCGCCTCCACATAGGTCTCCCAAAACAATCGGAACAGGACCTCGAACGGCCCCTGAAGCTTTCCACGACTGATCAGAGAACTGAGCAGGTAATTGATCGTCATTGCAGTGACGTCATCGGCCGGCTCGCCCCATTCCCCTCGCGACCGATCCAATACCGCAAAATCCGTCCCGCCACGAAACAGCACATTGTATGGATGGAAGTCCCCGTGAACCTGTGCCAGCCGATGAGCCTTGTCACGCAGGCGCCACCGCCATCGATTACAGGCTTCCTCCACTGTCCGTAAGAGATCGCCGGTGATAAAGCCGCAACGCGTGGGATAGCTGTCGGTCAATCCCATGATACATTCGCCATGGCCGATCAATTCGCGCAGCCGACGCTTGTAGAGATCTGCGTCCCGTCGCTTCTTGGCATGGATCTGTGCGAGGTACCTCGCCAGCGTGACCGTTCGTTGTCGGTCCAGCTTACGGAGCGTCCCCCCGTTCGCCAATCGCTCAAGATCCGCATGATAGCTTGCGCCATCGGCCCATTCGTTCAGCACGAAGAATTCCTGAGCGTCGGCAACAGACATGAGCGCCTGCTTGGCATCGAACGCACCCACATCAAGCGCCCTCACATGGCGTGGAAGGCGCCCATAGGAGTCATAGTCCCACAGCATCGCCTGGGCACGATCCGCCATATGCTCGTGCCCAAACGGACCAGGCTTCATCGTTTCGAGCACAGCAGATTGAACCTCACGTCCAACTTGGAACGTGACTTTGACTGGCGTGCCGTACCCATACCGCTTCTGAGCTCCCTTGGAACTCTCTTTGCCGATGACGCCATAGGTCAAGAGTCGCGTCTCCGGCCCAAAGCGGGTCTGGAGGTAGCGCTCCATGGCTTGCTTGCGCAACGCGGGCATACCCCAACCTCTCGCAAATCACGTTCCATGGACACTTCTTTCATTATCGCCTTACGCCCTGCCTCTTACCGCTCACCCGGTCAAAAACTGTCCCATTGAGCAACACCGGACGGAGTGACACTGTGGACAAATACCCCATACTGGAATTAAAGTGGATAGACTCGGGTCATAAAACATCTGCCGTTGCAGACCTTCCAATAGTCTTTCGCTCTTGTCCCCTCGGCATATGGTTTGCGACCCCTGGTTCATACGAGAACGTGAACTATTACGATGTGGAGGCACAATGGAGTTGGAAATTCATAGCCGCAATGTCGCCATGACTCCCCGCTGGAAGACTGAGATTGAATCCCGCATGGAAGATCTCCAACGCGGCCACGATGATCTGATTCATAGTCGAGTCACGTTGACCAAGAATCGACACCACAAGAAACTTGCGAACGTGGCGGAAGCACTCATTGTGGTCACCTTGCCCGGGCGCCACACCCTCACCGCTCGGAAAGAAGACAAAACGTTTGAGGAGGCCATCAGGTCGGCATTTCAAGCCATCGGCATCGAACTCCGCAAGTATCGAGAAAAGCGCGCTTCTACCAACCTACGCCTGCCTCCCATGCCTCCGCATCGCGGCGTCGTCTCGAAGCTGTTCCCGAATGAGGG
>JAOUGT010000024.1 GCA_029865485.1 Nitrospira sp. | reverse complement strand
GGGTCGGTGACCATGGTCTTGAGTTTCTGCCGAACGGCCGGTTCTGTGTCCGAGAGGTTGATCGTATTGTGGTAGCTCTTGCTCATCTTACGGCCATCGGTGCCGATCACCTTGGGAAACTTCGTGAGATGTTCTTTTGGCTCGGGAAACACCGGTGTCTTGTAGATATCGTTGAAGCGCCGCGCAAGTTCCCTCGTCAGCTCGAGATGCGGGAGTTGGTCCTTGCCCACCGGCACGAAATCGGGTTTGTACAGCAGAATATCGGCGGCCTGCAGAACCGGGTACCCCAGAAAGCCGTAGGTCGTGAGGTCTTTCTCCTTGATCTCCTCCTGTTTCTCCTTATAGGTCGGATTGCGTTCCAGCCAGGAGACGGGCGTCATCATGGAGAGTAAGAGATGCAAGATCGCGTGTTCGGGAATCCGAGACTGGATGAAAATTGTGGCACGTTCCGGATCAATGCCACCGGCCAACCAATCGACCAACATGTCACGGACGAACATCCGGATGCGGCTGGTGTCGGCATAGTTCGTCGACAATGCGTGCCAGTCGGCGACGAAGAAGTAGCACTCGTACTGTTCTTGTAACGCCTTCCAGTTCTCCAGGGCTCCCAGGTAATTTCCGAGATGCATGAGCCCGCTCGGTTGCATGCCGCTGAGCACTCTCCTGCGAGGTGTGGTCATTCTGCGACTCCTGGACGAAGACCGAGAGCTGTCGACAAGATCGTGCCGGACAGACCCTTCGCAAAGGTGCCGGTGATCGTGTGGATGATACCCAGCTCCTTATCGAAGACGATCAGGCCCACCAAGATGAGCATTCCGTATGGCTCCAACCTGGCTAAGGCCATGGCGGGTTTCGGTGGAAGCACGGCTGTCAGGATACGGCCGCCATCGAGTGGTGGAATGGGAAGGAGATTGAAGAGCGCCAGAAAGACATTAATCATCACAGAATAGAGCGCCATGACGGCAATTGGTCGCAGAAACATGGACCCAAACAGACCGGATGTCGTATCGGCGTCTCCGGTGTTGCGGATGGACAAGGTTGGTTCGACCGTTAAAATCGTGGCCAAGAGCAAGGCGCTGGCGATGGCCAACAGTAGATTCATGCCTGGTCCCGCAGCAGCCGTGAGTGCCATGTCGCGTCGAGGCTGATGCATGTTTCCAGGGTTGATCGGGACCGGCTTGGCCCAGCCCAGGAGAAAACTCCCCGGTAGCATCAAGCAGATCAGAGGGAGAATGATGGTGCCAAACGGGTCGATGTGGGCCAATGGGTTAATGGTGAGACGACCTTGAATTTTTGCAGTCGAGTCGCCGCACTTGTCCGCCATCCAACCATGGGCATACTCATGGAGCACCATGGCAAACAGGAGCGGGAGTCCCATGTAGGAGATGGTGTGGAGGATGTGTGACAACGAACTCATACCCTGGCGCTCAGTTCAGCTGGACAAACTTACCTTGTTTCACTTGAAGAAGAAAGAGCGGCCGATGGAGCGCGCCGTCTTGCCCGAACCCAGCCGGTCCCGCCAGTGTCGGGAGGTTGCGCGAGGTCGCGAGATAATCACGCAGGGCATCTCCGGAGGTGGCGCCGTGGCGGATGCCATCGATCGCGATCCTTGCGGCATCATAGCCTTGCATGGTGAAGAGTGAGGGAGGCGATTCAAAGCGGTTCTGGTGCCGCTGTACAAACTCCTGGATGCTGGGATTCGGACTATCGATGAAGAAGCCATCGACGAATGTCGCGCCGTCCACGGTGCGATCTGCGGTACGAGCAAAGTCCTGTGAATTCCACCCGTTAGTTCCCAGGAGGGGAGTCTTGATGTCATGGAAGGCCAGTTGCGCGGCAAGGAGACCGATCTCTTTCGAGCGACTTGGAATGAAGATCGCATCGAAGCCGGTCGTGTAGAGAACTCGCTTTTCATTTCGGCTCAGGGCTTTGCCCGTGGGTTGGGTCACCTCCACGGGGACTGCCAAACCATACTTTTTCAAGTCTTCGGCCTTGAGCCGCTGAATTTGGGGAGCAAAATTGGTGTCCCCCTCCTTAAAGGCTTCTGTGGCGATAATTTCGCCGTCCAACTGTCGTACCTCTTCTGCAAAGAGGCGAGCCAACTCTCGCCCATAGACGGTATCAGGATGAAGAATGCAGAATCGCCGGTAGCCCTGCTCCTTGGCCGCGTAGGCCGCGATCCGTTCGGCTTGCATCTCATAGGTCAGAGCCGTACTGAAAAGGTAACTCCCCAGTCGGCGGACATTGGGAAGCGTCGCAGCCGGTGTGATCAACGGGATCTTGGTCCTTTGGGCCATCTCAGCCATGACCGGAAGGTTTTTTGACAGCATCGGACCGATGACGATGAGCGGGCGATCTTCATGGAGCAGTGCTGAGAGATCGTCCAAAAATCCCTGCCGATCGGCGTCATGGTCTTTGACGATCAAGCCAATAGACGGTGACCCTGGCTGCTCACGAGCCCGTTCCACCGCGAGTTGAACCCCTTGGAGGACATCCGTGGCGAACGTGGAAAGGGGACCTGACAACGGCAGGACGGCGGCGATGACATGTTGATTGGCTTTCAATCTTATTTTGATGAGGTCGAGTGATTCGTGCACTTTCGGGACGGAGGGGTGCTCAGGAAACGCCGTGAGAAAATGCCGAGTTTCTCGCTCAGCCAGGTGGTCCTCACCCCGTCCGACGTAATAATCGATGAGACGCAGTGAGGCGAGGTCACCGGGGTAGGAGCGAGGATAGGCTTCGCGCACGCGGGTCAGGCCACGCCTGTCCAGCTTCTCCAAGATGAACTGGCGGATTTGTTCCCGGGTCTCGGTCGTCTGTGCATCCGAGCTGCCGGCCATCCCTTCCAGGATGGTATGGATCGCTCGCACATAATCTTTCTTTTTGGCCAGAACCTCGGCCGTCAGCTGCTGTGTTTCACGTTTCGTGTTCTCGTCTTGGGTGGTTGTCCGAACCTGGGCCAACAACGGGAGGGCCAGATCAAGATTGCCCATGGCCACATGGGTGCGGGCCATCAACAGTTTGCTCCGGTCCAGCAGGTCGGATTCAGGAAACTCTGTCTGGAGCTGATTGAGCGTACGCAGGGCTTCCGCATAGTCTTTCATGCCGTAGAGGGCGGCACCGAGTAGCAAGTAGGTGTCATCCAGGTGTTCAGGAGGAGGAGTTGTGGTCAGAAATCGACGCAGCACGGTCACCGCTGATTCCGGTGTGCCTTTTTCAATCAACTGTTTGGCCTGGTTCAACACCGGCGGGATGGGAATGATGGGTTTAGAGGACTCTATCCCCCCGGTCTGTGCCGGTGGTGTCAGGCCAAGGGCTTCGCCAAGCGTGAACGTGCTGCTGATGGTGATCACCAGCAACAGTCGAGCGGCGTTGCGTAATGGGCGATGTGAATAGGCGAGCATTCCGTTCGGCCGATGTGAGACCGTACGCAGACTAGTATCGGAAAGGCGGTGGCCTGTCAAGGAGAACCATCGAGGAGGCGTCATTGTACGGAATGTCTGAGTTGGCTATAGTTGGTTGCTTGATGCCTACGACTGCTCCATCGGCTGTGCTCCTGGACCCTCTGGTTGAGCGTTATCTCACAGAGCTGAGAGTCGAGGGTGGGTTGGCCACGAATACGGTGGAGGCCTATCGGCGCGATCTGTTCCGATTGCAGCGATATTTGCTGACACAGCGGCTTTGTATGAGCGATGTCGTCTCCTCGCAGGCGATCCGGTCGTTTTTGGCTCTTCTCAAACAGGAATCGCTCGCGGTCTCGTCGGTCGCCCGGATTCTTTCGGCCATGCGAGGGTGGTATCGGTTTCTTGTGCGGGAGCGTGTCTTGGAGGGGAGTCCTCTCCGTGAGGTCGCGGTGGCGCGCCGGCCCGTGCGGTTGCCCAAGACGTTAACGAGATCTGAAGTGATCGCCCTGTTGGAGTTACCCGTACGGGATCGGGTCGAAGATCAACGCGATCGGGTGATGCTGGAATTGTTGTACGCGTCAGGTCTTCGCGTGTCGGAGCTCGTGGGGTTGACGCTGTCTCAAGTGGATCTGAGCCTCGGCTGTCTTCGAGTCATGGGGAAAGGCGCCAAGGAGCGTGTGGTCCCCATGGGACAGACGGCACGGGATCTGTTACGTGAGTATCTTGATCACGTTCGTCCGACGATTCTGCGGCGGCGCTCGACACGCGTGTTGTTCGTCAGTCGCCGTGGACGGGGGCTCACGAGGCAAGCCTGTTGGAAGCTGCTGCTGCAGCGGGCGAGACGCGCTGGGATTACGAAGTCGATCTCGCCGCATATGCTGCGTCATTCATTCGCCACACACTTGCTGGAAGGGGGGGCCGATCTTCGCGCCGTCCAAACGATGCTGGGACATGCCGATATTGCGACGACGCAGATCTATACCCATGTCGAACGGAGCCGGCTGAAGCAGGTTCACCGAGAATTTTTCCCGAGACAACTCAAGCGACGAAAGTCGAATGAAACAAAAACGTAGCGTGTAGGAATTTCTTCTTGGTGCAGGAGATGAAAAGTGCGGTGAAAGATACGCACGCCGGTTGACAAGGCAGTATGGACTTGATAGGCTCCGCCGAGGTTGCTAAAGAAATTGGGCGGATAGCTCAGTTGGGAGAGCGCTGCCCTTACAAGGCAGAGGTCACAGGTTCAATCCCTGTTCCGCCTACCAACAAGTAGAATTGTGGTAAGCAGAGACAGGAAGTTGGGTGTTTTTTACGGAGGGTCTGTTCCTCAGCTCGGGGCTTGATCGGCGACCAAACTGAGAGCGTCTTGTCATTTTCAATCTTCCGCCATAGTTAGATTTTGCGGGGCCGTCGTTCAGCCTGGTTAGGACGCCAGATTGTCAATCTGGAGGTCGCGGGTTCAAATCCCGTCGGCCCCGCCATTTTTCCCCAGTGTTTGATACAATCCACGTTGCACAGAGCGACTGACATCTAAGGAGGCACGTCGAGACTCGTATGTTTCAAGCTGGCCCACTGGGAGTCATCATGTCGTTGGGGATCGTCTCCAAAGTGGTCCTCCTGCTGTTGTTGAGTTTTTCTATCATTTCGTGGGCGATTATTTTCTATAAGTGGGCGAGCTTTCGTGCCGCCGATGAAAAAGACCGCCGTTTTCTGGCCGTGTTATTACGGGCTAGAGATGTGGAAGAAGTCACGCGGCAGGTGCAACAGACGACCGGAAGCCCCTGCGCAAAGGTTTTTTACACCGTGGTTCAGCGTATCGGCTACATCCCTACGGAGCTGAAAGGGAATGGGGCCCTGACATTTGATCGGCATGTGATGGAGCGGACAGCAGCCCATATTGCTCAGGGGCAAATTGCCAAGCTGGAGACCTTTCTTCCTTTTCTCGCGACGACGGGGAATATTTCCCCCTTCGTTGGATTGTTGGGAACCGTGATGGGGATTATCGATTCGTTCCGGGAAATCGGAGCCCAGGGTACGGCCAGTATCGCGGCTGTGGCTCCCGGGGTGTCTGAAGCCTTGATCGCCACCGCCGCAGGGTTATTTGCGGCGATCCCCGCCGTCATTGCGTACAATTACTTCCTGACACGCATCAGGCGTACCGCGTTGCAAATGGACTCCGTCGTGGTGGAGCTCCTGGCTCTCATCCCGCCCCAAGCCAAGTCCGTCGACCCGGTTGCTGTCGGAGCCAAAGGATGATTTTCGAGACGAGGCAGCGTCGGTTTTTGGCCGAAATCAACGTGATCCCACTGGTCGATGTGGTCTTGGTCTTATTAGTAATCTTCATGGTCACCGCGCCGATGCTCTATCGTGGAATGGATATCAAGCTCCCAACCTCGGCCTCGAATACCATCAAACCGGAAATCCGAGCCGTGTTGACGATCGAAAAAGATCAACGGCTGTATCTCGACAAAGATCAAGTCAGCATTGCTCAACTCGAGCGAAAGTTGCAGCTCCTGAAGCAAGAACACGCGGATGTCTCCTTGTATTTACGTGCCGATCGTGATGTGCCGTATGGGGTCGTGGTTCAAGTCATGGATGGAGTCAAGAAAGCCGGGATCGAGAAGCTCGGCATGGTAACCGATCCCACGACCGGACCCGAACGGATCACGGAGGCAACGTCTCTTCTACCTAACCAGTAGGATTAAGGCTCACGGTGCAGGCTTGGACATCAGCCGGTATGATATCGGATGATGAGTGGCAGGCGAAGCTGGCTCGTCGCCTGAGTCGTGCCCTGTTCGTGTCCCTCGTGCTGCACGTCGGCATCTTGCTGCTCGTGGCCTGGATTCGATTGCCGCGTCACGGCGAACGGCCGCTCGCGTCCATCGAGATCTCGCTGGCCAGTCCGCCGGCGCCTCAGGTGAAGACCCTTGAGCCTCAAAAAAGCCAGCCGGCTTCGAAAGAAAAAGAAGTAGAACGTCCTAAGCCAGTGCCGCAGAGCAAGCCTGTCGACTCGCCGAAACCTGTCGAACGTACCACGACGGTTGCGCAGCCGAAGGCCGCTCCCGTGGCAAAGTCGGCGCCTGTGCAGCCTCCATCGGTTTCACCTCCAGTAGCCTCTCTTCCGGTCACTCGAGCGAAACCATCGAACGACGTGATGAGCGACATTATGAAAGACATTGAGTTACCGCCGGATGCACCGAAGCGCGGGGATATCAGCCCGGAGGAGCGGCCGAGGGCGACCTCAGCGATGAAACTACCGGATGTGCCGGTCGCATCGGATGCGAAGGATCTTCCGGGGAAACCGGTGGCTCAAAAATCCTCTTCGTCCCTCACGGAAGATCTCGCGAAGGACTTGGATGAAGAGTTCAAGAAGATCAAAAAGCTGGAAGTGCCCAAAGCCGCGGCGTCGGTCGATGCTCCCTCAAAACCAACGCATCAACCCGCTCCACAAATCGAGGCGAAAGTGCCAAGCGTCAAGGCCGTCGACACGACGCTGAAGGTTCCAGGGATGGCGCCCGGGTCGAATGCCTATCTTGCGCTGGTTCGACAGCGCATCAGCAATTGTTGGAGCGCTCCGCCTCTGGATTTGACCAATCAGGCGTATGTGGTCGTCGTCCAGTTCAGACTTCACCGGAACGGAACCGTCACCGGTGTCGCCATCGAACAATCGTCCGGGAATGAGTATTATGATCTGGCGGGGAAACGGGCGGTATTGACCGCAAATCCGCTGCCTGTTTTCCCGGCCGATATTGCCGATTCGTATTTTGATGCCCACTTCACTTTTACCGTTGGCGAGCCTCAAGGATAAATTATGACGTTGCGAACGTTTGTGATCGGCGGTTTCTGTGCCATGGTCGGCCTCGTGTGGATCATCGAATCCGGTGCGGCTGACGTGTTTCTCGAAGCGACTCGGCCGGATTTTCAAAAGATTCCGTTGGCGATTGCCGGGATTGAGAATCTCGGCGGTGCGGAGTCACCGGAAGGGCGCGTGAAGCTCGGGAGTCGTATTGAGGAGGTGCTCAAGTCAGACATACGGCGCTCCTTGGTGTTTGCTCTGGTCGATGTCAATGGTCTCGGTATCAAGGCAGGACAGCTTGGGGCTGAGCCGGATCCGTCCTTCAAACATGCGGTTGAGAATGGGGTGTCGGTCGTGGTGTGGGGACGCGCCGGGATCAAGAGCGGGAATAAAGATGCCGATGTGAACATGGATGGTTATGTCTATGATGCCGGGAATAACGAGGTGGTCGGTGGGAAACGCTACGTTGGGTCGACATCGGTGGTCCGGCTGATGGCCCATCGGTTTGCGGATGAGCTGGTGTTTCGCTATACCGGAGAACCGGGGATCGCTCGGACGAAAATCGCCTACGTGTCAGAGCTGGGCTCGGCGCGTGAATTGTTTCTGATGGACTATGACGGCTATGACCCGCGGCAATTGACGGCCGACGGGTTCTTGAATTTAATGCCGCACTGGTCCCCCGATCGCCGGTTTTTGGTCTTTACGACATACCGTAATCGGAATACACAGGATATCGATCTCCTTGAACTTGCTACCGGAAAACGGTGGACCCTCGTCTCACAGGGTGGGTTGAACATTACTCCGGCACTCTCTCCGGACGGGAACTTTCTTGCGTATTCATCAAGTTCAGAGGGGAATGCGGAACTCTATCGCATGGACACTCACACCAAAGCGGTGAAACGATTGACGACCAATGCTGGCGGAGACCTCTCCCCTTCATGGGCGCCGTCTGGTCGCGAGTTGGCCTTTACGTCTGATCGAAACGGCGGACCACAAGTGTTCCTGATCAGCTCGGATGGTTCGAATGTGCGCCGATTGACCTTCGAGGGAGATTATAATGCGGCGCCAGCCTGGTCTCCTCGGGGAAATTGGATCGCGTACGTGTGCCGGACTCCAAAGAAGGAGTACAAGCTCTGTTTGATCACGCCAGATGGACAGAAGCGCGTGCAGTTGACGACCGGGCCGGGAGTGGATGATTCCCCTTCATGGTCCCCAGACGGACGTCACATTGTGTTTAGCTCAACGGCAGACGGGAAGAGCCATATTTACATGATCAATACGGATGGGAAAGACTTGGAACGAATTACCTTCACGGGGACGCACAATAGCGCGCCGACGTGGTCTCCGGCCTCGTGATTTTTGTGCAAGGCATTGACGAGAATCGTCCTCCACGGTATGAAAAGAGAGAACTTTGAGAAGGGAAGCGATCCGATGAAAACATTAACAGCCATCCCTCTGTCAGTCATTCTAGGTCTGCTCCTCCTCGTGAGTCCGGCTTGCTCGAAGAAGGCGGTCCAGTCTGGGGGAGATACTCGTGCGCTACAGGACGAGACGGCACGAGGTGGAGGGGCAAAAGGTGGGGCCAGTTCAAGTTTTCCCGATACGTCGTTGTCCGGGAAAGATGATGCGAGCGGCCTCCGTGGGTTCGACCGGAACCCATCAGAAGAACGACTCGCCGGTGACACGGGCGTCGGTGGCCACAACGGCAGTGGAACCGGGAGTCCGAACGGCAACCGGCTGATGGCCAAGTCCGATCCTGGAGCTGCATCGCGCCAACTGGCAGAAATACGTGCGGAGCAGACGGCATCGGTCGCGGCGGGTTTGCGGGATGTATTTTTTGCCTATGATAGTTTTTCCATCACGGACGAAGGGCGCCATGCGCTCAGCAGCGATGCGGAATGGATCAAATCCAATCCGCAAGTTCAGCTGAAGATCGAGGGACATTGTGACGAGCGCGGTACGTCGGCCTATAACCTGGTGCTGGGAGAGAAACGGGCGAAAGCCGTTCGGAACTATCTGGTTGAATTGGGAGTGGCGCCCCAGCATCTTTCGGTCGTCTCGTATGGAAAAGAACGGCCGTTTTGCACGGAACATGGAGAACAGTGCTACTCGATGAATCGTCGAGGGCATCTTGTGGTCAAGGTGGGGAAATAGTGTACAGGGAACTTTGTTCGCAGGCGCCTTCCTTCGGAGGATTCGGTCCATGGGAGTGCAGGACATGAGGGCTCACCTGCGAACCAAGCATGGGGTACTTCTTGGCCTAGCCGTGGGAGGACTCTTGTTCCCGGGCTGTGTCGCACAGCAATCTGACCTAAAAAAGACCGAAAAAGACTTTAAGCAGACCAGTGCCAAGCAAACTCAAGAAATTACGACGCTGCGCGAATATGAGATCCCCCAGTTGCGAGGAGAACTGGAGAAAGCGCTGCATCTGACGAAAGATCTTCAGGCCAGGCAGGAAGATCTCAAATATCGTTCGGCGCAGGCAGAGCAACAGACAAAGAAACTGGAGCAGTTGGCGACAAGGCTGGAAACCGACGGCAGTACCCGCTACCTGTGGATGCAGAAGAGCTTTGAGACCCAGGATGCAAAAGTCTCCGCACGTCTGGACGATCTGTCGAAGGCGATGGAGGCCCTCAAGAAAGAGGTCATCGACGTCGTGCAGCGTACGAATGAGGGCTTGGCTAAACGCGTCGATGTCAAGCTGGATGGGCACCAAAAGGACTTGACCGATCATCAGAACAGACTGGAGCAGATTTCTCAGAAGTTTACGCAGTTTAATCAGGCCATGACCGGGTTTCGAGAAGCGCTCACCGGCCTGAATGATCGTGTAGGTGAAGCGGATCATCTCTCAAAGAACCTGGCAGCAAAGATCGAGGCCGATTCAAAGGCCACGACGACACATGCAGAGGACGTGAATCGGAGCGTGGTCTCCATCTCGAAGGCACTTGAAGCCGTCGGGAAGAAAGTCACCGCTCGCCTCGACGAGCAAGATGGTCGCATTGATGCCCTGGTGAAGACGATTGAACAGGTGTCGCATAAGTCTGTGTCATCGCAGCAGACTCCCAAATCTGTTCCGCATTCATCGTTGGGGACGAACGAGCCTGTGTCTGAGGGCGGAGATGCATCAAAAGTTTCTTCCGGGCAGGACACCTCCGGTGGTGTGACGACGATCGTTCCTCCCCAAGAATCACCTAAGTCGGAACTTGCTCAGGCGACCGCCGATCCCCCAGATCGGGTTCGCTACGAACGGCTGTTGGCCTTGTTTCGGGACGGAGATTTGGAAGGGGCCGGGCAAGGATTCGCCGGGTTTCTTGATGAGTTTCCCAATTCGAACCTTGCACCCAACGCACGATTTTGGCTGGGGGAGACGTACTTCGGCAAGAAGGAGTTTCAGAGAGCGATTGATGCGTACGATAAGGTAGAGGTCGATTATCCGAGCAGTGAAAAGGTACCATCGGCGATTCTGAAGAAAGGGTATGCGTATCTGGCCATGAAGGATAAGAAACGAGCCTCCTCGGCCTTCAAACAGGTCGTCACGCTCTATCCCAAGAGTGTCCAGGCTGGGAAAGCTTCCGATAAGTTGGTTCAACTCAAGGAGGGGCGGTAACGCATGCGAGCCCGAACCGTCAGGTCCACAGCGATCATAGTGGGATGGTTGGGATGGGGGATGGTGCTTGCCGGATGTGCAAAGCACGCGGACTTCCTGCAGACCCGTGACCAGCTCTCGACTATTGCCAAAACGCAGGATCAAGACCATCAACGGGTCGATGCCATGGTCCGACGCTTGGAGGCGATCGAACGGAGCAAGGATAGCAAAGACATAAAGGACATCGACGTCACAAAGTCACGATTTGATGACATGACCGCCCGTGTTCAAAAACTGGAAAGCCGCTTAGCGAAGCTGGAAGAAGCAGTGAGCCAGTCAGCTGCCAAAGCGGATGCCTCATCCGATCCGCGTGCTGCGAAGGCGGCGAAGTCGACACCTCCGGTTGACGCCGTGGTGACGGCATCAGGCATCACACCGACCTCGGCCTTCAATTTGGCCTACAATGACTATCTGAGCGGGAAATATGAGCTGTCGGTTGCGGGATTCCAGCGATTCATCAAGGACTTTCCAGGGACGTCGCTGACCCCCAATGCCCAATACTGGTTGGGGGAGGCCTATTACAACTTGAAAGATTACGGGCGTGCCATCCAGAGTTTTGACTATCTTGTGGCAGAGTATCCCGGGAATGAAAAAATGCCCGCAGCACTCTACAAGCTTGGGTTAGCGACGGCTGAAATCGGTGACCTCGCCAGATCGCGAAAGAATCTGAAACGGGTGCTTGAGGAGTTTCCTTCATCGGACGAGTCCAAGTTGGCCAAGCATAAGTTGGCCGAGCTCCGATGAGTGTCCTTGCCGTTCGACGTCCTGCCTTGTTTCCATTCCCATTGTCCTTGAGGAGCATGGTGCCGTGCTGAAGACAGACGGCGGTACGAAGATCCGTCTCTTGCCGGAAGACGTGATTGGTCGCATTGCAGCCGGGGAAGTCGTCGAGCGCCCCGCGGCAGTCGTGAAAGAACTGCTTGAAAACAGTATCGACGCAGGGAGCCGTTCTATCTCCATTGAAGTCAAGGATGGGGGACTGTCCTTGATCCGGGTGACCGATGACGGGGAGGGGATGAGTCGGCCGGATGCGATCTGTGCGTTTCAGCGCCATGCCACAAGCAAGCTCCGGTCCGATGCGGATCTGTGGTCCATTCGGACCATGGGGTTTCGGGGCGAAGCGTTGCCCAGCATTGCCGCCGTGGCACATGTCCGGTTGCTGACTGCGACAGGCTCCGACGAAGTGGGCACGAAGTTGGAAGTCGTGGGAGGGCTCGTCGGGAGCATGACGGACGCTCCTCCGGTCGTTGGGACCAGGATCGAGGTGACGGGGCTGTTCGAGCATCAGCCGGCCCGTAAGAAATTTTTGAAGTCTGCCCCGACGGAGTGCACGCACATGATTCGAGTGGTGCAACAGGCCGCATTGGCGTGGCCCGCCATCCATTTTCGTTTCACCCAGCATACACAGGAACTGCTGAACTACCCGGCCGTGCGATCCGAAAGGGAGCGGATCGGCCAAGTGTACCCGCGCGCGTTTCTCGATCACGGTCTTCCCCTCGACGGCGAACAACCCGGTGTTCGCCTCACCGGGTATATTATCGATGCGGTTCATGCGAAGCCCTCACGGATCCCGCAAGAATTGTTTGTGAATCGCCGACCTGTCCGGAGCCTCACGGTGTCCCATGCCGTTGGAGAAGGGTATGGCTCATTTCTCCCCCGGGGGTGCCATCCACGATTCGTCTTGTTCCTTGATGTTGATCCGGAGCGCGTGGATGTCAACGTTCATCCGACGAAACGAGAAGTGCGTTTTTCGGACAATGAATATATTCACGAACTCGTTCGGCGCGCGGTTCGTCAGCGGCTGAGCGGCAGAGCGGGCGTACAGGGGCCCGAAGATACTGAGGCGGCAGACCGGGCCATCTCGCAGAGCGCTGGTTCGCGGACAAGTGCTTCTAGTCTGCCCATGTCTGGTCCAACGGAGATGCCGTCCATCTCAGAAGCAAGGGATGAGGTGCAGTTGGCGTTTGCCAGTGAAGCGGCAGAGTCGTATGTTCGAGTCCCAGCCGGAGAAGTGGTGGCATTGGGACAGATCAATCGGACATTTCTCGTCGCACAAGCCGGGGGCGATCTTGTGGTGGTCGATCAACATACGGCCCATGAACGGGTGTTGTTTGAGCGACTCCATCGGGCGTGGACGACCCACAGTCTCCAGGCCCAACCGCTGCTCTTGCCTGATCCACTGGAGCTTTCACCGGATCATGCGGAACTAATCCGGCGCTATCAGGATGACCTGGAGAAGTTGGGGTTGGAGATCGAACCGTTCGGCGCAACCACCGTCCTACTCCGATCGACGCCGACCGGACTGGGCCAGGTCGATCCGAGAATGTTTCTGGAGGATCTCCTTGAGGACCTCCATCAATGGGAGCGAGTACCCGCTCTCGAAGCACGAATACGGTCGGTATTGGCGTCGTTGGCCTGCCACGGTGCTGTTCGATCTGGACGCTCCATGAAACTGGAGGAAATCAAGGTGTTGGTCGAAGAGTGGCGGTCGGAGGGGGAGATCACGACCTGTCCTCATGGAAGACGAACGTGCTTTCGGCTCAGCACCGACGATCTGGAAAAAATGTTCGGACGGGTCGGTTGGTAGGTCATGCGAGACACAGTCGCGGCCTCTACCCGATGGATGTGCGGAGTTGTGATGTGCTCTCCTGATCGACGGTAACATGGCCATACCTCTGGAGAAGGCCCGTCACCAGCGACCCTTGGTCGTCCTCCTGGGGCCAACCGCCGTCGGAAAAAGTCGAGTTGCGATACAGGTGGCCCAGCATTTTGACACCGAGATTCTGACGGCAGATTCGCGTCAGGTGTATCGCGACATGGACATTGGAACGGACAAGCCGACGACCGAGGAGCGGCAGGTAGTGCCGCACCAGCTCCTGGATCTGGTCAATCCGGATGAAGCGTTCAACACCGGTTGGTATCGATGTGCTGCACTGGAGCACATCGAACGGTTGTACGCTGCCGACCGGCTGCCCTTTGTCGTGGGTGGGACCGGTCTCTACATCAGGACCTTGGTCAGAGGACTGTGCCTGGCGCCGCCGGCTGATCCCACGGTAAGGGCGGACCTCAAGCAATTGAGGGAGCAAGCAGGGCGAGATGGCCTGTATGCCGAGTTGGCGCGAGTCGATCCGGCAGCAGCGGCTCGATTACACCCGAACGATGAGTCGAAGGTGATGCGGGCGCTGGAGGTATATTGGTTGTCAGGACGCTTGATGTCCGAGATGCAGGCTGAACACCGATTTCAAGAGGCGCCCTTCTCGTCGCTGCTGATAGGGCTGCAGCGAACCAAAGAGACGCTCTATCGAAGAATCGATGAACGAATCGATTGGCAGTTGGCTCATGGAATGGTAGAAGAGACGCGGTCGCTGCTCGGCCGAGGATACGGGCGCGAGTTGGGATCGATGAAAGGGCTGGGGTACCGTCACATCGGCGCCTATTTGGCGAACGAGTGTGATCATAGGGAAATGGTGCGTGTGTTCAAACGTGATACCAGACGGTTTGCGAAACGGCAGATGACCTGGTTTCGAAAGGAGCCTGGTGTCGAGTGGCTCTTGATTGATGAGGGGGAGCCGCTTGAACACGTGGGGAGGCGAGTCATCGCACGTATCGAAGAATTTCTGAAGGGTTGTGGACTGCAACAGCAGCTTGTCGGATGACGGGGCTGGTGAGAAAAGGATTGGTATGCGGAAAAAGAAACATGATGAGCGGGTGACGGTCGGGGTGATCGGAGGAAGCGGGCTCTATGAGATTGAAGGACTGACCGGTGCTCGCGCGATTCGAGTACGGACGCCTTTCGGGCCTCCCTCTGATGTCATCAGGGTAGGCGTGCTCGAAGGGATTCGGGTGGCGTTTCTGTCGCGCCATGGACAGGGGCATCTGCTCAATCCAAGTGAAATTAACTATCGGGCCAATATTTTTGCGCTCAAGTCCCTCGGCGTGTCGCAGGTCATTTCGGTCAGCGCCGTCGGCAGCATGAAGGAATCGATTCATCCGGGACACGTCGTGGTGCCCGACCAGTTTATTGATCTCACCAAACGCCGCGTCTCGACATTTTTTGAGAAGGGTCTCGTGGCGCATGTCGCGTTTGGTGAGCCGATTTGTGTGGAGCTGGCCCAGGTGTTGCGTTCAGCCGGTGAGCGGGTCGGGGCCACGCTGCACCCTCGTGGTACCTATGTATGCATGGAAGGACCACAGTTTTCGACCAAAGCGGAATCACGACTCTATCGGCAATGGGGGGTTGATGTGATCGGGATGACCAATATGCCGGAAGCCAAGCTGGCGCGTGAGGCAGAGCTCTGCTATGCGACGTTGGCCTTGGTCACCGACTATGATTGCTGGCACGAGACGGAAGAGGCTGTGACCGTGGAGGCCGTGCTGGACACCCTTCACCGCAATGTTGCGTTGGCAAAGCAGATTCTCCGCACGATGATGCCGTCGTTCGCGAAACCGATCGACTGTGCCTGTCATCGAGCGTTGGACCATGCGATCTTGACTGCACCGAAACGGATCCCGACAGCTGTGCGGAAGAAGCTTTCGGTGCTCATCGACCGTGCCCTGACACCACAGAAAGGAGCTCGTTAGGCAATGGGAAAGTTGTTGGTGGTTGGATCGGTTGCGCTTGATACGGTGAAGACGCCCTTTGGGGAAGGAACGGAGATTCTTGGAGGCTCGGCCACGTACTTCTCGACCGCAGCCAGTTTCTTCACCTCCGTCGCGCTCATTGCCGTGGTTGGGGAGGACTTTCCCCAACAGCACGTGGCGTTTCTGAAGAGCCGCGGCATTGATCTGACGGGATTGGAGCGGCGACCGGGAGCGACGTTCCGCTGGAAAGGGGAATATACGCATCAGCTGAATGAGGCGCACACATTGGACACGCAACTCAACGTATTCGAAACATTTCGCCCTCAGATTCCAGAAGCCTATCGTGCCCCGGATGTCTTGTTCCTGGGTAATATTCATCCGGAGCTTCAGCTCGATGTATTGCAAAAGGTCACACGTCCAGCGCTTGTCGCGTGCGACACGATGAATTTCTGGATCAATGGTCAGCGTGAGGCCTTGTGGAAGGTCTTGGAAAAGGTCGATGTGTTGATTATCAACGACGGCGAAGCTCGTGCTTTAGGCCAGGACTCCAATCTTGTGAAAGTCGCGAAATTGGTGCTGTCACGAGGACCCAAACATCTCATCGTGAAACGCGGAGAGTATGGGGTGCTCATGTTCAACGAGAAGCAGGTCTTCGGTGCACCGGCCTTTCCGCTCGAAGATGTGCGTGATCCGACCGGTGCCGGCGATACCTTTGCCGGCGGGTTTTTGGGTTATCTTGCCGCCACGGGAAATCGCTCACCGGAGGCCATGAAGCAGGCCATCATCTTCGGAAGCGTGATGGCGTCATTTACAGTAGAAGCCTTTAGTCTTGACCGATTACGAATCCTGGATTACAAAGAGATTCAGGCACGGTTTGCTGAGTTCAAGCGACTGACGCATTTTGAGGATGTATGACGGTCTGGAACCGATACCGGCTGGGGCGACATCGAATCTATTGCGCACTGATCTGGGTGGGGCTCATCGGTGTCGTGGGCGGCTGTGCAACCGAGAAAGATGTCCTGCAAAAATCACAAGGGCATTATCAAGAAGGTGTGGCCAGTCTCCCGGGTGATCGACAGAAGGCCTTTGTGTCGTTCCAAAAATCGGTTCAGTTGAATCCGGAGAACAAAGAGGCGCGGTACGCGCTGGGCCATGTCTACGCGCTGCAAGGCAAGCTTCCCTCTGCGGAAGAACAGTTTCGCGCAGCGCTCAAGATCGATGAAGGCTACTCCGAAGCGCATACGTATCTGGGACAAGTCTTGGCCAATCAGGATCGGTGGGCGGAGGCGGTGCAATCCTATCGATTGGCGCTGGCCAATCCCTTATATCCGACGCCGGATCTGGCTCGCTTCCATCTCGGTCGCGCCTTGGCGCACCAAGGCGATCTTCAAGGAGCGATGGAGGCGTTCGAAGATGCGGTCTCCGCCAGTCCGCCGAGTGTTCCACCGGCGATGACGCATCTGGAGCTGGGACGTGTGTACTATCAGCTCGGTTACACGGCGCGTGCGCGTGACGTGCTCAAGAAAGTGGCGACGTTGGACAAAGGGGGCGAGTTGGCGACGGCGGCGTCAGATCTCTTGACGCGATTGAAGTAGGAGACCTATGGAGTCGGTCGGAGAATTTTTCAGGCAGGTCCGTGAAACCAAGGGATTGACCATCGATGAGGTGGCGTCGAAAACCCGTATTCGCACGGATTTCGTCAAGGCGCTCGAAGACGGCAATTTCGCTAAACTGCCGGACCAGGTTTTTGCGAGGGGGTTCGTGCGCTCCTACGCGCGTTCGCTGGGGTTGGACGAGGAGGATGCGATTCATCGGTTTATCCAATCGGCCGGTTCCTTCTATGAGAAGCAAGACGAACGGGAACGGCTCAAGGTTCTCCAGGTGGAAGAGGACCGGAAGCGTCAAGCTAATCGAAAGGCCGTGGCCATCGCCATCGGTATTGCCGTCCTGACCCTGGTCTTCCTGCTGAGCCGAGAGCAGTCCACCGTCTTCCGACGCGGTGCTCCGGAGCAGCCGTCCGCCGCGAAACGAGCCACGCAACCGAATAAAGACCTAGTGGACTCTGGGACGCGCGAGCCTGAGCGTCAGACCGAGCCGGCGAAACCGGTTGAGCCAGCGGCTGTAGCTACCTCCAAATCGGCTGCAGAGGCTTCGCGTCGACCGGAACCGGCCGTGGCAGAGGTGGTGGCGTCACGGGGTGAACCAGACGCGGTGTCGGCAGGAGCGCTTGGTCCCTCGGGCAGTGATGGTCCTCTGGCGGGTATTGGTCTGAATGCCATTGAGAGTCGTGGAGATGGGCAACTCGTCTTGGATCTCGAAGCGACCGAGCTAAGTTGGGTTGTCGTGCAGATCGATAATGGGAGTCCGCAGGAGTCACTGCTTCGACCCGGTGAAAAAGGCCATTGGACCGGGCAGGATCAATTTATTCTCACCTTGGGGAACGCTGGTGGCGTGAAGGCGGAACTCAACGGTAAACCCCAAAAACCATTCGGGCCTAGCGGCAAAGTCGCCCGAGACATTGTGTTAAAGCGGTAGGACCGCCTATCGTTCACTGAATTTATCTTTGCCGTCCATTGTTCTTAATCTCCTGCAATCGGATTATTCGTCGCCACGGCAGGCCGGGTTGCTGCTGCGTATGACCCATAAGCCTGAGGAAAGTGGAAAGGGTACCAGGTTATCTTTCGCCTATGGGCGAGTTGGACGGGGAGATGAGGAGGTAATGAGAGGGGGGGCGTGCACTTTTTCGACCTCTAACAGTACGCTGAGGGAGTCTGCCAGCGGCTTTCTCCCATTGCTCAGAGATGCAACGTGCCGAAGCGTACGCCTCCCCTCCTCGCTCACTACTGGAAGGCCTGTTTGAGCATCTTAAACTTATGATGGTTCGAGAGCGGCACGGAGCACTTCCGCTCATTGTTAGCACTCACTGAGTGGTTCCGACGCATGCTAATGCATTGTATGAAAAATGTACTGACTAACTCGTTGTCATTCAGGTGTGAGTAGTTGATCCAGCCGTGTGTGTTGCCGAGTAGCCGCAGTGTTTTCAATATGGGCTAAGACGGTTCAGTGTGGTAGTGAGGAATAACGTATCGGGGGAGAGCTGCGAATAAGCAAAGCGACGACATGCTCGCCTCACAGTCCTGGCTGCATCTCGACGCATTTTCCCACCGCTCCAGCAATTCCATGACCTACTCCGACCTCATCCGGCTGGCGAACGGCTATGCCGAATCTAAAGCACTCTTGGTCGCCAACGAGTTGGGCCTTTTTACTATATTGGGGAAGCGGGCCTTACGAATCGATGGATTGGCCAAAGCTTGCCGGACGACCGAAGAAGGAATTGGTTTGTTGGCCAATGCGCTTGTCGGGTTGGACCTTCTCACGCTTCGGGCAGGCCTGTATCGAAACAGCCCGGTCGCACGAACATTTCTCGATGTACGCAGTGCGAGTTCGATCACGCATCTCTTATGGTTGCTGAACCACCATTGGTCCGATTGGATGGACATGGCGCGGGCCATTAGGCGAGGGCGAACCGGATGGGCTCCAATCACCAAGTCAAGAGAGTTTCGCCGTAAGTTCGCATTGGCTATGCACGAGCGTAGTTTTGTCCTTGCGCCACTGATAATTGCTCCGATTCGATTACCGCGACGTGCGGTGCGATTTCTTGACCTTGGTGGAGGGGCTGGGTCTTATTCCATTGCTCTCGCACAACGGTACTCGAAGCTGACCAGCCTTGTTCTCGATCAGTCTGTCTCCGTTGCGCGCTCTCTGATTGTACGAGCTCGTTTGCACGATCGTGTGACTGTCCGAGTCGGTAACGTGTTGACCACGCAGCCGGGAATCGACTACGACGCAGTTTTGGTAAGCAACCTGGTCCACGATTTCGATGGGCCGGACAATCGCCGACTGCTTGGTCGGGTTCGTCACGCACTGCGGCCAGGTGGGAAAGTATTTGTCGTGGAATTCTTTCTCGACGAGAACCGGACGACGCCCGTGGATGCCGCACTGTTCTCTCTCCTCATGTACCGCTTCACGCCAGGGGGGCGGTCCTATACCTGGATTGAAGTCGAGGGATGGCTGAAGAAACTTGGGTTTGGACGATTCAAGCGCAGGAAGATATGGGGCTCAATCGGGATACTGGAGGCGACTCGACTGAAGTAGGATGTCCTGTTCAGGCAGGTCGCCGTGCACCCATCTCGCGATGATAGGCCTGAAGGTGCCGCCGCACCGGCAGCAGGAGCCGCGGAGGGATTTTCGGAAATAACTCGTACCCCAGCATGACTGGGCGCTGATACTTTCTTACGCCCAGCCCAGCCTCGGCGATCGCCCAATAAAGGTGTTCGATCCATTTCGACTTAACGACTCTGTTCCAATAGCTGTACAGGACAGCCGGTTCTCGGATTGCTCCTGTGAAGGCGTCTTTGATCTCACGCAACAGCGCCTCTTCTTCTTCGGTGCGTTGGTATAGCTGTTCTACTACATGATTGAGTGAGATGAAATCTTGCAAGTCGAATCTTGCGTCGACGTGTTGGGTTGTGGATCGATATTGATCCCAATCGCAGGTGTGGTGGAGCCGCTCAAGAAGAACGATGAAGTCTCGCAGAATGATTTCCTCTACCGTTTCGAATTCGCGCGACACTCGAACCTTCACGAAAGTCCGGCGTTCATACGTGTGGCCTGGTAGGTAGTAGATTGAAGATAGTTCTACGAGGCTGCCGCACGCGTCATGCTTTGGATGATGAAACCCCCATTTGTTTGCGGTGACAACACCGGTATCTGCGAGCGTAGCGCGATAGCGCGGTAAAAATTCATCAAAGAATGGCCCCCCCTGTTCTTCGAGCGGGAGTGACGGGATACTTCCGATACCGAGGGTCAACCGCGCGAACTTCATGCGGGTGTAGCCGTCTGTTTGTAGGACAAAATTGAATCCTCCCCACGGTCCGATGTCGAGTAGGGTCTCAATGCCACGAGAAGCCAGACTCTCCTCGACATCACAGGCAAGTCGCCGCCAGCATTGAATGAGTGCGCCAATATGAACATGCTGGTCACGAAAGATGGATGGGAATGTCGTCGTCAGATCGGTCTGAAGCCGAGATTGTAACTTAACGGTTTCCCATTCAATAGCCTGGGCGAGTGTGCCATGTCTATAAGAAAGGTGGCCTAGCGCAGACGAGCATTTCTGGTGGATCATGGACCAGAGATCACACGATGGATGTCCCTGCTCGACGTCGGCGACTAGTTGATCATACAGACTAGCGCATTCTCGTGGTGCATGACTGTGGAATAGGGACTTGACGGCTGATCGAAATTGACGATAGGCACGTGTGGTGCGACTCATCAATCCATTTTATAGAAACTGGTGAAAGTGCGCCAAGGTGCTGTTGGTTTCCAGACCCTTCCAGCCTAGGCCAGCAAGGTTCGCGCCATGCTGTGCTCTAACGTGCGACATGCACTATCCGTTTGACTACATCCGACATCGGGAAAGCCCGGTATAAGCGTTTACCAGATGGCGATGGGTCGGCGAGTCTATGATATTTCTCATATCATTACCCCTGACAATGAGGCGTGGTTGGTCTTGGTGAGGCGCAAAGGTGTCACGAACAGAGCAAATACAGGGAGAGGTGGCCCGGTAGGATGCGTAAACGATGAGATTTGCATACTTTCTTTCTGGAGCGATTGGCATGAGGCTTGAAGCTCCTTGGGGTGTGTTCAGAAAAGAGTGCAGTTCGTGCAAAGGGATGTTTTCTTGACAGGAATTTAGAGCCGTTGTTATAGTTCGAGCGTTTAACTGGATTTGCAGGTAGATAAAGATGCGTCGGCGGCCTGACGATTCATTCAGGCTGGGTGGGTTTAACATATCAAGGAGGACATCTAATGGGGTATCTGTCAAAGTTTTTGGGAATCACGGCAGCAGTGATGTTTCTCTCCGTCTCGGTGGTGGGAGCAGAAGAAAAGGATCCGACCAAGCCTCGCGTTCCGCCGGATCAGATGGCGGATGCAAAGGCGATGAAGAATCCGGTCGCCTCGTCCCCTGAAAGCATTGCCAAGGGCAAGGCGCTGTATGAAGGGAAGGGCACCTGCTTCAATTGCCATGGCAAGGCTGGCGATGGACAGGGAGAAGCGGGCAAGATTCTCAATCCGAGCCCACGCGACTTCACGAACTGCAAGTTCCACAAGAAGCGGAAAGACGGCGAGTTGTTGTGGGTCATCAAGAACGGCAGTCCTGGGACCGGAATGGTCTCTTTGATTCCGGCCGCGATCACCGAAGAAGAAGCTTGGAACATCATCAACTATGAGCGGAGCTTCTGCAAAAGCGAGTAATCGCGTGCTGAGCAGATCCTTGTAAGTTCATACGAAATCTGAAGGAAGAGAGGGTGGGGAGAGAAGAACTCCTCACCCTCTCTTTTTATGTGTCAGTCTATAGCTGCCGCAAGCGCGATGCGCCTTCATGACCCTGGGCAATACGTTCCCCATTTCTCCAGTATCAGTTGTCACCATAATCTGGATTCTGGACGGTTTGAACTGCTCTCCCCCCGTTTGGGGTGGGTGAATATAGGCGCTGGAAGGCTTAGGGGGATTGCACCTTGCATACAAAAAAGGGTACAGTCCGCCGGACGAGCTAGAATCACCATAAAAGATCAAACTCGGTGACAACAACGAATCGTCGATGTTCTTCTTTTGAACAAATAGGAGGGCGACTATGCGCAGCCTATGTCCGTGGGTGAAGTGCCGAGCAGCAGTCGTAGCAGCATCACTCGCGCTTGTCTCAGCGGGAATCACGTTCAGTGTGGCGACAGAAACAAGTCAGGCCGGAGAGGGGAGCCTCCCACCGGGGATCGTGGCTGCGGACCTTGAGTACAATGGGCAGAGCACCGTCGGAGGGGATCCGGTGACGGTCAAGATTACCACGCCGAACAAAAACGGTGTGATCACGTTTCAGGGGACGGCAGGTCAACGAATCAATCTCGGGTTTAGCGCGGTCAGTCTCACACAGTTCCAGGTGTCCGTCTATGGACCGGATGGCGGGTTGATCGCCAGACAGCCTACTGCCGTCAGAAACTATTATGCCACCATGGGCAATCGGCCGCTTTCCTCGCAGACGCATGTTCAGACATCCGCGACCGCGTATCAGTTCACTGCAGATGCAGGAGCAACCATCTCTTCGAGTGAGATGAACGGCAGCAGCGTGGACCTTGTGGAATTGCCGGTGACGGGGACCTATACGATTTTCTTCGACCCCCTCAGTACCTACACCGGAAGCTTCACGATGGCTCTTTCAAAGGAAGTGGAGGGTGCGATCGTTCCGCAGGGGTCGGCCGTACCGGTTGCCATTGGGCGTGCCGGGCAAAATGCTCGCTATACCTTCTCTGGAACGAGCGGCCAAGCGGTCAGCCTGCAATTGAGTGATGTGACGATTAGAAGCGGGTATGTGTCAATCCTCACGCCAGATGGAACGCCATTGGGTAAACCGGTCTCGTTTGCCTACGCAGGTGCGGTAGCGGATGCTCAAGTGCTTCCAACATCCGGAACCTATGCCGTGTTGATCGATCCCGAATTAAACTACACCGGTGGCGCGAAACTTGCGCTCTATAACGCGCCGGACCTTACCGGGACCCTGATGATTGACCAAGTGGCCGCGACCACAACTTTGACGGTGCCGGGTCAACGAGCGCTCTACACGTTCAACGGGACGGCAGGCCAATGGGTCAACCTTGGTCTCACGGGGGTCTCAATTGCCTCCAGCACGCTTTCAATGCTGAAGCCGGACGGCACCACCTTGGCCTCGACGACGATCGGGTCCAGCGGCGGTAGTCTCGACCCAAGCATCGCATTGCCGGAAACCGGCACCTACACTGTCGTGGTGGATCCGGCTGGTAATAACACCGGGAGTATGACCCTCGCGCTTTCGTCTCCCGTCACAGGCGCAATTGTGCTCGATGGGGCACCAGTGACAGCGAGCCTGAACAAACCGGGCAAGACGGCGCGGTATACGTTCAACGGCAATGCCGGACAGTGGGTGAGTCTTGGACTGACAGCGGTGGGACTGACGTCAAGCAGCATTTCACTGCTGGCTCAGGATGGAACTCCATTGGCCTCTACTGCCATCGGGACGGCGGGTGGTGCATTGAAAATCTCCAACCCATTGCCGACCACCGGTGTCTATACGGTGCTTGTTCGTCCAGGAGGCCCCTATACCGGAAACATGACGCTGACGCTCTCGACAGAGGTGTCAGACTCGCTCAAGGTTAATGCCACGCCACGGCCGATCATGATCAGCCGAGCCGGTCAGTGCGGTCGCTATACCTTTAGCGGTACAGCGAACCAGCAGGTCACGATCAAGGCGACCAATAACAAGTTCGACAGCGTGACGGTGAATCTCTACACACCGAGCGGAGTTCTGCAAGCAGGGGCCACGAGTTCCGCGTCCAGCTTTAACCTCAATACGGTGACGTTGGCCACGACGGACACGTACACGATCACCATCAACCCGGCGATGGCGGACACTGGGAGCATTCAGTTGCAAGTCGCCA
Source organism: Nitrospira sp. (assembly GCA_029865485.1). Lineage (GTDB taxonomy): Bacteria > Nitrospirota > Nitrospiria > Nitrospirales > Nitrospiraceae > Nitrospira_D. Next base: position 2,700 of record JAOUGT010000024.1, on the reverse strand, counting down.
GCCATTAGCAGCCGTCTGTGAGCAGAGGAGATCACTCGCCGAGACTTGCGTCGATGCAGATTATTAAGGGAGGGTGGGGAGGAAACTCCTCACCCTCCTTTTTTGTGTGCGGATTCAAGCTACCAGTGCATAAGTTCACCGACGGTGTGATGGAATAATCTCTTGGCACACCAAGGGGCTACAAATGAGGACGTATCGTTGGAGTGCGTACGAAGCGTGATGTCAGATGTACGCCTTACGAAAGGCTGGCAAGACCAAGGCCGAGATCGGCCAGGAACTGGGATTCAGACAAGGGAAGGTCAACCGGGAGCTGGCTCGGAGTAGACGACGGCGAGGCTACCACTTTTAGCAAGCACTGTGTTCAGCACAGGCCCGCCAGCAGACGATCCGACACTAGCCGCGAAAATTGACGAGCCTGATCAGCTTTTGGTTGCCGGCCACACGGGGGGGCAACCTCAGCCATGAATGGATCTACCAGATGATTTGTGGGAACAAGCGCATGGGCGGGCTGCGATTGAGCAAGCAGCGAAATCGGTCAGTCGCTGACTGATTTGCAAAAGCTAGAGTTCTGTCTTTCGGACAGTGTCAGGCTGCCGAAAGAGTCTGACCGTCCCAATCTCGGCGTTGCCTGTCTTTTTCTGTGGGACTACAAACGCAAGAATGCCAATATCCGGGCCAGAGTAAGGCCGCCTGCTGCGAAAATGGCAGGAGTCGCTTTGCTTGAGGTGAGCGTTTCGGAATCACCCAGACACTGTTAGACAAGTCAAGTCTTGAGTTCTACAGCTGATTGCTGATCTGAGATACGTTACCTTTTATCAGGTAGGGCGCTTGCCGATCAAAGCATAGCTGTTTTGCGGAAATCATGCATGGTGTCTCTGTCTCGTTTCCTTAGCCAATACTGTGAGGATTGGCACATTGCCACTTACGCTGCGGGGGCGGAGGGGCGTGCATGTCCTGGCGATATCGGATGGCAAAGTGGGATTTGTATTTCTGTGCCCTGTACGATTCAAGATCTGATCCTGGAAGTGCGAGAGAATCAGACTGGAAAGACCATGCGCCTATTCGCTGGCGAAGGCGTCCCTCGGTTCAGAGTTGTTCTTATCCCCTCTGCGCATTGGCGCACTGCACTCCGAAGGACTCCTCCGTCAACAGTTTTTGGTCATCCAAGGATTTCGTGAGCACCTTTGCCGCGTCGAACAAGTCGGTTTGCTCTTCCTTGGATACCCAAAATTTAGTCTTGATCTGCGTGACCCGTTTCCCCAACCTGGCCACGCTCCCTTCCTCGTCCTCATCCAGGTACAGTAACTGCCTGAGCGAAACGTGCCGAACTTCGCACCCGCATTGCTCCTTGTCGCTCACGACTAGGCGTCCTTTCAGCACTTGATCCTGGTCTGCCACTGGAATGCCCATTGCTGAGAGGAGCGAGCGACGCGACTCCATCAACATGGCGTCCATTGCATCCAGCGCATTGGTGTCCACAAAATAGTCGACGAACGAGCGGCTCGACGGTCCATGGTTCAACTCCGGGTGATCACTCGCCGGTGTGGCGTCGATCACGAAGACCACGCAGCCCTTCGGGAAAAGTTGGCGGAGCGAGGTGCCCAGGAGATTACGGTTCATGTATCCTATGACGGCTTGAACTCCGAGATTGTCGATGGGCCCGCCGTCATACAGATGAACATACCGTGGCGGAGTCACGTAGTTACGCAATGACACGTCCTGGAACGCACCGGGGAAGGCGGACGAGGCATTGACAGCATTCGCGACCGGATACAGGGCCAGCACGGAATGCAGCTGGGAGAAATCCTCGTCCGTATATGTGAATCGAATGTTGTCGTTATGAACCGTGGTGTTCAAGAGGATTTTGGGGTGCAGTCGAAGGTCCGCGTAGGTCGCCTCGTGGAAGAGTTGATTGTCGAACACCTGCACCATGATATTGGAGCGGGTAAAGTCGGAGAGCCAATAGCGAAAGATGTTCTGCGGGAGGAACCACCGGCGAATCCAACTGGCCTGGAAGTTGTAGCCCATCGCCTCGCGAACTGCCGCATCGGTAAACGCACCGGCCTTTTCTCCCAATCCATAATAGACCGTGGGGAGCGTCCCGCCGGATACGCCGGAAATCAGGTCGACCTGCTCCAGGAGTTTCCGTTGTTGGAGTTCCAGCATGACGGCCGCGCCGAAATTGGCCGCGCGGCTCCCTCCCCCCGAGATGGCGAGCGCGATGAATCGCTGGTCCTCCCGTTCAAGCTTCGTGAGTTTCCATGAGCCTGCCGTATCAGGCCTCTCCTTGCCGTCCAGCCATGGCTCGTTCCACCCTGTCCTCCAGCTGCCTGGAAGGATCGCGCAGCCTCCGATGACAGTGAGCGCGAGCACGATTCTGAACATGACGCGAATGCGCACAAGCTCAGTCTTACCGACACTTTCCGAAGGATGATGCCGTGGTAATAGATGTGCACGCATAGCAGGTACCTCAGGTGATAGTGAGCAGGAAAGCGCCTCCACGCAGAGTGGGTGATTCTAGGCGACTGGAAGAGGCTATGCAAATATGGCGCGCAATTCATTTTGAAAAGAGTGGGGTAAACTCGTATTGTAAGTGGAATTGCTGGCCGGCTTCTTCTCTCTGCCAGATTCACCTTGAAGTGGCCTGGTTCGCTTCCATCGTGCAAGTTCGTGATGTGAGAGGAACCATTCCGATTCTAA
>JAOUGT010000308.1 GCA_029865485.1 Nitrospira sp. | reverse complement strand
CTCTGCCAGCGTCGCCTCGCTGATCACGGCCACGATCTGCCCGGTTCGAAGGGCGTTGAGGATAAGAGCGGGAGGACTAGTGAAGGACATTAAGCCCGACACCAGAATATTGGTGTCAAGAACGACGCGCAGGCTGCGCTCGCACGGCAGCTACTTCAGCGGCGACTTGCTCGGAGGTAAGAGGGCCCAACTCCTGAGCCGCGCGACGCAACTTTTGGATCATTCGCCCCAGTCGTTGGCGACTCGCCTTCCGTTCCGGAGATTCTAAAATGACCATGTTGACGCCTCGCCGAACTGACAGGGGTTTCCCCCATCCTTTGACCCAGGAAGTGGGGATGACGACACCGTCCTTCGTGTACCGCACGGCTTTCATCGACGGTCTTCCTTTCTCCCCATAGATATGGAGTATAGCATGGCGACATGCTGACCTCCACACACAACCTCCTGGTAATCTGATCACCGATCTGTCCCGTCGGGCTGTCCGGCGGGGAGTTGCACGAGATTCATGGGCTGATTGTTACCAGAATCTCGCCTTACTTTCGGGTTGTGACTTAAACTCAGTGCCCGTCTGAACGAATTTCTTCCGTTCGACCTCCATTTTGTCTTTGTCTGCCTCCATTCGCACGGATCTCTTCCTGATCTGCCGGACACTCGTTCCGTGATTGCCCCTACACCCCTTATGCCTGACGCCTCGCCCCTGACGCCACTTCACTAGCCCGGCTTTGCGGCAAAGACATCGATCCCGGCCCAGACCTCGGCCGGGGTCCTCCCCCTGGAGATGATCATGGGGCCGATCATGGTTGTACCAGCACCGCACATTTCGCAACGCGGTCTCGAACTCCTTGCCGTTCGCGAGCGGGGCTCTGGCCAATTCCCGTTTCACCGTGCCGATGAATCGTTCCACTCGCCCGTTCTGCCAGGGACAGCCGGGCTCGGTGCGTTGATGACGGATCCCCAGCAGCCAGAGGCCAAACCGAAAGAACCGCGATACAAAGACGGCCTCATTGTCGGTGCGTATGGATGTTGGTCGGCCGTAGCGTTTCACCGCTTCGGCGAGCTCACGGAAGAGGGTGAGGGACGACTTCTCCGCGAGCTGCTGCAAGCGCAAGCACGCGCGGCTCCCATGATCGACGATGGCCAATGCCAGATGTGGATGCCCCTGCTGATCCGTCTTCATCAGCAGATCGCAGCTCCAGATCCGATTGCGTGGCATCGGGCGCGGCACGCGGTGTTTCAGTTTGCGCCGAGCTTCATAGATCAGATACTGGTGTCGCCGACAGGTCGCGGAGCCCGTCCTGTACCATCTCGTATATCGGGGGGATACGTTGGGAGGGAGTCACCCAAGCGCGTGTCAGGACGCAGACGTGCGTGCAGGACGAAGGACCGCGATGAGGTTACAAGTCGAACAGAAAACGAAGTGCCGCTTTGACCTGCACGAAGAGATCCGTGGGAAGCTGGCCAAGCTTCCGGTCGAGGTGCGGTTCGACGAGGGCGCCGATTCCTTGAACATTAATCACCGAGGGCTGATCGAGAAACGGGAGGCGTCCGATGGGGATTTCATAGCGGCTGTTTCGGTGTTGTGTGGTGAGCGGGACATACGCCAGCAGCGCTCGCGGGGCCTCCGGATCATGGCGTGAGACGATGAGGACGGGGCGGCGCTTGGCCGCCAAACCAAGATCTGCCAGCCAGATTTCCCCTGGCTTAGCTTTCATCGAGGAGGTCGAGGACTTTCTGGACGACGGGCCGGGACGGAAGCAGGTCAAGTGCGTTGGCATCGGCCATGGCGATCACGTCGCTCACCAATTGCTCTACCTGCGCAGCAACCTCAGGGGTCCATGTCGCAAGCTTTTTGTCGAGCTGTTCGGCGAGTTGTGTCATGGAGGTACGGTACCACCTTTCCGATGATGGCGCAAGAAAGCGGCGAAGGGGTGTAGCTAGCACATCATCTGTCCGGATTTTGTGGCACAGGATACGTCCGGTCTAGGGTGTAGTCCCAAGGAGGGCTACCATGACACGAAGCAGAGAATATGGGGTCTTCAGAGAAAGTGGTG
>JAOUGT010000023.1 GCA_029865485.1 Nitrospira sp. | reverse complement strand
ACCGCGACGGGGAAGGTGCAACTCCTCAAAACCGCAATCCTCATCGGTGAAGTCCATTGCCCCACGCTGCTGATGGAGGAGGGCGCCAAGTTTCAGGGAGTGAGTGATATGGGTGTCACAGGGTGGCCCGAAGAAGCTCAACGGTTGCCCAGCAACGTTCGCGACATGAATGTCCATCGCAACAAGCCGGTGGCATTAATCGGCAGGGAGGTCGACCTCTAGCCAGCCGATCCCTTCAGTTGTCCCCCTCACTGCATTCGGTAGTCGAGTTCATGCCAGCCTGCTGCTTCCTCTCGTGACAGATGGCTTCAGATCTGCTATTTACTCTCGACCTCATTATGAGTGTGCGGCGTCGTCCATGACTCGACAGCAGATCTTTTCCGTGGTGTTCTTTTCGCTTCTGGTTCTCCTGCTCTATCAGATCGGGTTGATGTTCAAGCCATTTGTCTTTTCGGCCTTGTGGGCCGGATTGTTGGCCCATTGGGCGTTTCCTCTCCATCAGCGATTGACGCAACTGTTTGGCGGAAAGGACGCGCTGTCCGCCGCGCTGCTGACCGTCGGCGCGTTGGGCATTGTGGTTGTGCCGTTGGTGGCGATGGGGGTGATGCTGGTCCGGGAAGCGAGCGGGGCCGAAGAGGCCATTCGGTCATGGATCTCCACCGGTGGATTGCAGCGATTGCCGGAGCAGGTGGCGGCAATTCCGTTCATCGGCGGATGGTTGAAGTCAGCGATGTCAGGTGCCGGGAGCCCCGCGATTTCATTAGAGCAGTCAGTGATGACCGGGGTGAAAGAACTCAGCCAATTACTGGTCGGTGGGATGGGAGGCTTGCTGAAGAATACCTTCGCGCTTGTGACCAACTTCTTCATGATGCTGTTGATTCTATTCTTCCTTTTCAAGGATGGCCGGCAGTGGCTTTCCGTGCTCTACGACCTGATCCCGATGGAAGAGTCACATAAGTCAAAAATTCTGGCTCGGCTGGATCAAACGGTCCGGGCAGTGGTGAAAGGAATGCTGGTGACGGCCATCGTCCAGGGACTCCTGGCAGGGATGGCGTACCTTGCACTCGATGTCCCGTTCCCGATTGGGTTGACTGCCTTAACCGTCGTGTTGGCGCCGATCCCGTTTGGGGGGACCGGGTTGGTGTGGGGACCAGTGGCTCTGTACCTGTTCTGGATGGGGACGACCGGTAAAGCCCTCATCATGCTGGTCTGGGGCATCGGGGTTGTGTCGATGGTCGATCAAATTCTTCGGCCTTGGTTGATCGGTCAAGATGTGCAGATCCCGGTGTTGCTCCTTGTGCTGAGCGTCCTGGGAGGCCTGGCTCTCTATGGTATTCTGGGCATCTTCATCGGACCGATTATGGTCAGCTTGTTGATGACGGCTGTACAGATCTATCGTGAGGAATACCACCTTAAGCAGGCGGTCGTTTCCATCAATCCTCCTTCGGCCTTGTAATCTCTTCGTCGAACGTCCTCAGTTTATCCTGTCCAACATCTTGGATCAGCGCGTGACGGATAATGGAGGACGAAGCGCGTGACGTCCTACTCCAGTGGAATAGTGATAGCCATTCCCCCCATGACATCGTTCAGCTTGAAATCCTGTTTGGGGCTGAGGGGATGACTGTTATGGCAAGTGACGCATGCGGCCGACACGGCGCGATCCGCATAGATGGCTTGGAAGTATTGTTTCTTGCCGCTGGAGACCGTTCCGGTGACCGGTCGATCCGGCTGCCGTCGAAGGAGCTCAAGCGCTCTTCGTTCAAACTCTGTGGCCGGTGCGTTGCGTTGATAGATCGGGGCGAATCCAATGAGCTTGTAACGGATGCCGTATCCGGCCTCAGCAACGAGTCGACCCGAATGTTGAAGAAACTGTGCCGGCAAGGGAAGTCCTTTGCCTTGCTCCCACTGTTCTGTGGCGGCGACAACCCCTTGTTCCTGCATGCGGTTGACGACATGAGTGGTGTAGAACGAACGGTCGGCTTCCAAGACGGCATGGACATAGTCGGTGACTTTCTCCGGAGCAATACCGACAGACGTTGATCGCTCCTTGGCTGAGAGCAGAGCGCCCGTTCCCCAGAGTCCTCCTACGAGGAATGCGATGGCTGTGGTGCGGAGTGCGAAGCAGAGGTAGTCCATGGGCCTCCTTGAGCTGAGGGTGTTGTATTAATCGGCAGGGTCACGGAGCAGATCGTGCCCTGCCCTTCATGACTCTCAATACGGATGTCCCCACCGAATTTTCGAATCAAGCGCCTTGCCACCGTGAGCCCGAGGCCTGATCCTTCACCCTGTCCCTTCGTTGTAAAGAACGGGTCGAAGACCTTCGCCAGATGTTGCTTGGAGATGCCTGGGCCGGAATCGGCGATCGTCGTGGTCACCATCTTGTCTGCCACGGCGGTGGTCAGCGTGAGTGTGCCATGGCCGTTCATCGCCTGAGCGGCGTTGCTCAGGAGATTCACCAAGGCTTGCCGGAGCTGGTCGGGGAGAACCAGGACCGGTGTGGTGCCGGCATAGTGTTTGTGGATGGTGATGGCCTTCATCTCCATCGTCGCCTGAGCTGTGGTTAATGCCTGATCTACGATGTCTTCCATGGACACCGAGGTCGGCTTGTCGGATGTCTCACGGTCGATCACACCGGTGAAGTCGCGGATGATGGTGGCCATACGGCGGCCATGAGCCACGATGTCCTTGGCGTAGCTCTTGATCATCTCCATATCCTGTTCATCCTGCATGACCTCGCCTAATCCGATGATTCCGAACAAGGGGTTGTTCAACTCGTGACCAATGCCAGCGGTGAGCACGCCAAGGCTCCCCGACTTTTCCGCCTGGACCAGCTGGTCTTGCAACCGACTCTCGTCCGTTGTATCTCGCAGCACCAGCCCAATGCTCTGTTCTCCTCCGGGTCTGGCAGGAAGACGGAACCATTGATATCCGTAGATACGCGATCCGATCTGGAGCTGCGCGCGATGTCCTGCCGACTCATGATCGGTGTTCGGCATCAGCGGGTCCCGTGGGATGGTGTCCAGTGTGCTCACAGTCGTGGTGAGCGGTGTAGTGCCGTTCGCCAGGAAATCCGCTTGGAGCCGTTTCTGCTGTGCCTGGTCGAGGGGAAGAATCGAGAACAGCGAAGCGCCTGGTACCGTTCCCTGCGCCGGGAACGATTCGCGCCCAGCTCGATTGATGTACTGCACGGCTTCGTGAGCGTCAATAAGGAGAATGGGAGTCGGAACGGCATCTAAGATTTGGTCCGTCGACTGTTGGAGGACTCGGACTTCTTGGGTTTTCAATTCCACTTGATCGGTAAGGCCGGCAAATGCGGCTTTCAACTGCGCATTCATCCGATTGAATTCCCCGGCGAGATCTTCCAACTCATCACCGGTGCTGATCTGAATCGGTTTTTCGAGCTCGCCACGTCCGATGGCCTGCGCCGCCTGTTGGAGTTGTCGGACCGGTGTGACGATGCGGCCCGCGGCGAGATAGCCCAATGAGGCCAAGAGCGTGATGGCGACCATGCCGAACATCAGTACCCAACTGAACAGATGCTGAATCGGCGCGAAGAGCTCGTCGGATGACTGCCAGACGAACGTGTGCCATGACCCCTGGTCGATTGAGCCGTTGGTGGCCCGGCTGGTTTCTGGAAGCGGTGCAAAGCCGATGACGGACGTCGCTTGTCCTCCATGGCCGTCGCTCGATGCTTGTACCCACCCGGGATGGTTCGGTGTGATGAGGGGAATCAACTGAGGGTCGGACAACGGAACGCCGGTCGGCAGAATGGGGCAGCTGATGACGATGCCGTTGGTATCAATCAACATAACGTGCCCGGTTTTCCCGAACCGAATGGCATGGGTTGAAGGGGAGAAAAATTCTTTGGCGTCGATCACACGATGGAGCACTCCGACGGCGCCATGTCGGAGGCTATCCATGACAGGCAGGGAGATGGTGACCACATAGGCGTTCACCCTCTCGTCGAAATGGATGCCTTCGATGTAGAGTTTGCCGACGCCTCTATTGAAGGTACCTTGCCACCATCGAGCGTCCTGATGACGAAAAGCCGGATGGCCGGTCATGGTTCCGACCAGTGCGCCTTGGGTATCGGTCAGGAACAGCATCTTTGTCGAAGAGCGAACCACTTGGGGAAGCAACTGTCCCGGTGGGCTATGGATCCCGGAAAAGTATTCATGGAGCAGCGCACTGAGCGGGTTGTCCGTGATGGACTGTACGGCAGCTTTGTCTCGGCTTATCCATCGCCGTTCCAAGTCCGTGCTCGCTCTGGGGTTGCTTGGGGCGTCACGCCGGCGTTCCAGCTCACGGATGATGGCGGGATCATTTGCGATCCGAGCGGTATGCGCGATTTCTTCTACAATAAGCAGGTCCAGTTTGCGGGCCGCTTCCGTGGCCAAGGCTTTGAAGCTTTCCCCACTGACCTCCCGAATCTCTTGAGAGCCCTGCCAGAACGCCATGCCCAGACCAACAATGAGTGGGAACAGGCCGACAAGCAACATAGACAAGATGATCTTGGTCTTGAGTCCCCATCTGGCACCGGCTGATGAGGGGGGGGAGGTGCCGTTCATGACGATCCCCCTTCACTCTGGCTGGTTTCTCCGGGGAATGTGAGAGTGAACGTTGACCCACGGCCCACCTGGCTTTCCACGGTAATAGTCCCGTGCATGTGGTGGATGACATTCTTGATATTGTAGAGGCCCAACCCGGTTCCCTTACCGGGCGGCTTTGTGGTGAAGAACGGATCAAAAATACGGTTCAGCAGTTCCGGCGCAATGCCGCTGCCGGTGTCCGATACACGGATCTGCGTCCCTTCATCTACCGCAGTTGTTTCTAGGGTCAGGATCCCTTGGTGTTCCATGGCCTGGACCGCATTGGTAATGAGATTGACGAACACATGGAGGAGCTGATCAGGATTGCCCTTCGCGATCATATCCGGTTGGTAGCGCTTGCGAATCTCAATGTCTTGGAGGGCGACGGCGTAGCGCGCGATCTTCAGGGCCTCATCGAGCTTCGCGTTGACACTGATGAGACCCTCTTGCTGGAGAGATGTGCGGCGAGAATAGGACGTCAAGTCTCGACAAATCGCCGTCGTTCGCTTCACGGCTTCGATGATGTCTCTTGCCTGAAGGTGCACTGCGTCCAGATCTGTTTCCTCAGTGAGATTTTCCGCCAACCCCAAAATGAGCTGGAGGGGATTATTGATGTCGTGGGCGATACCGGCGGCAAATGAGCCGATTCCTGCCAGTTTCTCCGCATGGAGCAACTCGGCCTGCAGCCCCGTTTCATGTTGTATCAACAGCCACAGCAGTCGTGATGTTTGTCCATTGACGATATTGGTTCCCGGAGGCACCTCTTTCTGAAGCACCGACTCCATCGTAGGGTCACCGGTGACGTCCATCACGAGACTTGGTTGTTGGTTCTTGAGGAGGTTCGACACCCGGTCATAGATCGGCACCGTGAGTTCTTGGGCTCGTCGGAGCCCGGGCGCCGAGGGGTTTATGTCGACGATTCCAACGACCCCAATCGTGCCGATCTGATGAAGCGCATCAAGGAGGGCCGTTCCCCCACGGCCCGCTCCGATGATAGCGACTTTCATCGGCAGCGGTGTGGGATCCTGCGCAGCTCCTTGGAGCTCGGTTCGTCGGTCGGAGATGGCTGGTGAGAAGAGCGTCATACGTGATCCTTCAGCTGTGTGTCTCAGTTGATCAGAGGTGAGCGATTTCACGCTGTTCCATCGCTCGCCCGACGGATGCCTTCAGTTTCTCGCCTTCTACCGGCTTCACCAGATAGTCTACGACGCCCTGCCGGAGTAATGAGGTCGCCATGTCGGTATCTGGGAATCCAGTCAGGACAATCAACGGGACGCGAGGATAGTTCTGGCGGAAATAGGCAATCGCTTCGATTCCATTGACTTTGGGCATGCGGATGTCACAGATCATGACATCGAGGAGCAGCCGGTTTTCACCCGAGTTGATGACCTCGATGGCCTTTTCTCCATTCTCCGCCTCAAGCGTATCGTACCCTGCTTTCTGGAGTGTCATGCGGACGACCTTGCGGATGTCAGGCTCGTCATCGACGATGAGCACTCGTCCATTGCAGCTCTCACCTCCCACAAAGAACCCGGACTTGAATTCACTCATGATGACCTCCTTGGTGAACGGCGGCGATTGGTTTCGATCCGTACATCAGGGTGGGAGCAAGGTCGATGCCGACGCGTGAGAAGGCTGAAGACGAATCATTTCAATGTTTTGCTTGTTGATGGATGGGGAGGTGCTGCTGGCGGTTGGCTGATATGCACCACCAACATGGTGAAAACCACCAGGAGAAGGGCACATTGCCTTTCACAGGCGATTTCAGCTAGGGTACTGCACAACAGAGGAGTGGAGGCCGGTGATTACCCCAGATGTGCTGACCGAGTATATTCGTAAATCTTTGCCCGATGCGGTGGTGACGGTGACAGATCGTACGGGCACGATGAATCACCTCAAGGTGGTGATTGTGTCGGATGGGTTCCAGGGGAAAAATCTCTTGGACCGGCACCGCATGATTTATCAAGCGTTAGATGCACCGATGAAGGATGGGCGCATCCACGCCTTGGAACTGACGGCACGAACGAAAGACGAAGCGTAGGAGGAGATGATGGCTGACCAGATGGAAGAAGAAATTCAGAAGGAAGTAAAGGCCCATAAAATTTTGATCTACGGCAAGGGAACGAAGACGATGCCCATGTGCGGGTTCACCAGGGAGACCATGCAGTTTTTCGACAAGTATGGGTACCCCTATGAGCTCATCGACGTGCTGTCGCAGCCGGCCAAACGCGAAGCGCTGACGAAGATGACCAACTGGCCAACGCTCCCAAAAGTGTTTATCGACGGTACGTTCTATGGCGATACCGACGTCCTTGATCCCATGGCGGCCAAGGGCGAGGTCGAACCGCTGCTCAAGAAGGCATTTGGGAAGTAGGGAGGTCGTCTCGGCTGGCGAACGGCGCGCGAAGCCGGTTGTGCCATAACGCTCGAAAGTCAGACGGGTGATGAGTCCCTTTCTTCTCCTCGGATGCTCCTCTAAGGCTACGACTTCGTCGCAATGCCGTCGCATCCGGTATTAGTTGCCGACAGGTCTAGCAATTCCTGCTATAGCACGAACCTCTTCGCGCATCCGTCCCATCCGAGACTTGGGAAGAGAGAGGTGAAGAGTCACATGGTGACAAGATTCACCTCCATGCCTGGTATGGTGATCGTAGCACTGGGCTTGGTCATGGGCTTTGGATGTGCTTCCGACCATCCGCGGAATCATATGGCTTGGGAGCAAACGCGGATTATCGATCTAACGCATTCGTTTGCCTCGGATACGATTGTCTGGCCGACGGAGCAGGACTTCAAACTTGTCGTTCAGCATGCAGAGGACACAGCGGACGGGTATTACTATGCCTCGAATCGTATGGAAATGCCCGAACACGGCGGCACCCACATCGATGCGCCGATTCACTTTTCCGAAGGCAAGCAGACGCTGGACCAGATTCCAGTCGAGCGTTTAGTGGGGGCTGGTATTCGAATCGACCTCACACGTCTATGTGGGGATGACAGGGATTGCCAAATTACCGCTCATGATCTTATGCGGTGGGAGTCACGATCTGGCCGAATTCCAGAGAGGGCCATCGTCCTATTAGATACGGGCTATGCCCGGTTCTGGCCGAGTCGGAAGGACTATTTAGGAACAGACGTGAGGGGGCAGGAGGGAGTGCGGGCGCTACATTTTCCTGGGCTGCATCCAGAGGCAGCTGCCTGGCTGGTTCGCGAACGGCACGTGAAGGCGGTCGGCATCGACACTGCGTCAATCGACTACGGCCAATCGACGGCTTTCGAGACGCATGTCGCACTGCTGTCCCAAAATGTGTCGGTGTTTGAAAATCTGGCCAATCTGGATGATCTGCCTGATCGTGGTTTTGATGTCATCGCTCTGCCGATGAAGATCAAGGGTGGGACTGGTGGTCCGCTGAGGATCATTGCTGTGCTACCGACCTCCCGCTAGCATTCACGACCAAACTACCCTTGGATATTTAATCTGGTTGATGGCCTGGGAGAGGATCCTGAGCCACTGCCAAGCATCGGCCCTTAGAGCGTCCTGATCTTGAGACTGTAGCAGTTGCCTGCTCATTCTTTCAGGTTTCTGAGGACGCATGTATACTTGTGCAGTATGAAGCCTCAGCAACCGGCTGCTTCTCAATCAACTGGACGGCGACCAAGCAAGCTGAGTCAGCGGCTTGCTGACGACAAGATAGAGCGAGCGAGGCGTCAGACTCCGGAAGAACGGCTGATCATTGCATTGCACCTCTCCGATTTTTGCTACGAAGTGAAACGGTGTTCTCCAAAGCCCTAAATCACATTGTCGACCGTTTAGCCCAAGCCCAGAAGGCTCGGCTCATTCATTCTTATGCGCTGATCGGTGGTTTTGCAGTATCAGCATGGGGTGTTGCGCGAGCCACACAAGACATCGATCTTGCGGTGGCACTTGGGACATCGGCGCCGCAGGCATTGGCCGCTTACCTTGGAGCCGAGTACGAATCGGGCGGCATCGACGATCCGCTACAAGGTGTCTTTAGACTCAGCCTGAACTCTGAAGGGCAAGACGTGCCGGTTCAACTGATCGTGCTACCGTCAAAATTGGCAGCCGTTGCGTTCAAGCAAATTGAAACGCTAACGGTGTTGGGTTGTTCGGTTCCGGTGGTGAATTGGCAAGCGCTTGTACTCTTGAAGCTCTACGCCGGAGGACCAGTCGATTTACAAGATGCCCGAAACATTGTCGCAGTACGAAAACCAGACGCCACAGCTTGGGATGATCTTTTAGCACAGGCCGATACACTAGGACTTGCCCAAGAGATCCGATCTCTGCTTGATTCTTCCATCTGAGGTCATACCTCCTGTCGTAAATCTTGTTCAGCGCCTGGGTAGCAAGCGACGATAGCCCGTCGACATGGGTTTGGTCTTCAATGCAAGGCCAGGTTCCGTCAACATGCGCATGGGGCCAAGGGTGATAGGGAAAAAGCGGATGCTTTGGCGGAGTAAGGCACGATCACATTCCCGCAAATTCTCACCGGAACGGTCATGGATCGTCCGCCGACCGTTCGGCAAGCTGCGCGGGGCATCGATCGGGATGAGAGTGGGCCGTATTTCTTTTACGCGGTCGATGATTTCGTCATCTCTAAACACGACGCAGGTTTCAGCCATCAGATCACGTAATACACATAGACCAGTAGGCCGCCGCGGCGACCCGGCGAGATCGATCCCTACCACAACCAGCCGCGTGTTCTTGGCCATCGGAGTTTACTCGCCGGCAGGATTTGAGCAAGGCGGGAAGTCTAACACCTTTTCTTTCTCTCATGACAGAGATTTAGCCTGTCGCTATTTCTCTTTCCGATCAATCGCTGAAAAGTATCGTTTTCTGAGCTCTTCAAGATGTGGATTCAGGTGTGCGATCGAGGCTTCCCAACTCGGATCAATAATCTTTAGCCTGCTGTTGAGGAATACCCTAAAAATCTCAAACATTTTCAAAAAGGCTTGAAGTGTCAACACGAAATAGAATTTGTACTCTGAAGTTTCTCGTGGAAACTGGAAGTAGTGTATCTGCAATAGATCGGCATTTGCTTCAGAAAGTTCCTTCACTTCCATTCTATGAAAGAAAGAGCTGATGTCAGCATGAGAGCCGTATTCGCTACATGAGTCATGTAGGTTGATCAGGATATGCGCGAGTGGGTACTTCGAAGAATCTTTCTGAATTTCCTTCTGCAAGTTGGACTTAATGTATTTGAAATAACTGTTTTGCTCCGCGTAACTCTTGGCTGTACTAGGATCGAGGATAATCTTATATGCAGTCAAGGAAGCATCGATGGCTTTTCTAGTGGAAGAAAGTGACTCTGAAAGGTGTGAGCGCAGAATGCAACTCACCGAGAAATAGAGATGGAAATGTGTGAACAAGTATAGTTGGCTTATTAAGAGACCAGGTTGATCGTCCTCAGACATCCGGATGCGCGAGATGGGAGACTGGAAAATGTGGTCGAGTTGTCCAAATAAGTCAAATTCAGGCCGGAAGTTTAAAATGCTGGCCAATAGATTCTGCTCCTCTGCCCCAAGGTATTCATGAAAGCGCAAAGCCATTTATAATGTCACCTTGATGACCGCCTTCTCTCGGTTGATGGTTGATTCTAGGTGTGTATTGCCGCTTTCTCAAGGTTCTATGCAATAAACAAAAAATCCGCCGCGACTGAGGCGATCTGTTGAGCGGTACCGGTGCTTTAAGCCGGGCGCTTTTTTCTCTCGCTCAGGCGGAGTCTGTAGCTATATGGAGGGAATTTGGCGAAGGAATGGGGATACACTGACGCATGAGTGAGCTAGGCGACAATAGCTTGTTTCGTTTCGTCAAGGTGCTTCTGTAGGTAGGTCATAAAGGGGGTGCCGCCGGTGCCAACGGCTGTGGGATTGGTCATACTGGTCTGGTGCTGGCGATTGATGTAACTGTCTGCATAGCCGATGTGGATTTCCCGGAACTGTGCCAGCAAGTCGACGCAAGCGCAGTAGGCGGACCAGAGTTTGGGATGGTGTTGTCTGCGATCGCGAACATAGCCGGATAGAGGGGTGCGCCCTTGGCCATCAGTCTGACTCTCCAGCGCCTGAATCAAAGCGCGGTGGCGGGGTGGCATGTACGCTCGCATTTCTTGCAGATATACCGTCAAGGGATCGGGTGCATGGTGGATGCCAAGTCCTGCATCTAGGCAAGGGACAATTGAACTCTGCGCGCCTGTCTCGCCACGAAACTGCTGCGGCTGGTGGCCATAAGTTTCGACCTTGTCATAGATGAGGCCGTTGGGCAGCGATGGACTGTTCTTCCAGCCATGGATGTAGGGTCTCACGCGGGTGTAATAGACATAGGGATCGCAGCGCTCTTTCATGCGCAGCAGCGTATCTCGCACGGCGGTTTGTGCGGATGCCAGGGCTTGTAACCCCGGCAGAACTTCATCGTCCTTCCCTTTCGCAGCTCCGTTGATCGCCCGTATGAGGCCATCGAGGCCAGGGCCTGCTTGTTGCTCGATCTGGATATGGACCACGACGAACCATTCTTCATCGAGTCCGCCGAGAAAATTCTGCAGCAGTACGATATTGTCGAGCTGAATCGGCTTCGTGTTATCGAGACGGCGCCAGTTGTCCAGCGCATAGGAGGCGTAGGAGAGGACCGGTGGGCGACCGAGCTTCTGGCCTATGTCGTACCAGGGACGCGCGAGCTGGGAGGGGAGCTTGGTCGCCGGTTGCCCCGGTGTTTCCCACACATAGGCATGGCCGGCGAAGGACAGGATACGCATTGCAGTCCGATAGTCCTCCTCGCGCCAGCTCGACGGGATGGATGGGAGCAACGCTGGTTGTTCATCGATAAATCGCCGGACTTGGCGGGCGCTTAACAACTTGGGGAGCTCATGACCTAGGTGGTTGAGCGCCGGACAGTCGAGCAGCGTTTCGCAAGGATCCGACGGGAGGAACCCCCGTTCCGGGGAGATTCCAAATTCTGCAAGCGACAGCGGTTGGAACTCGTGGGAGTTCATAGAGCCCTCTTTCCTCTCACTCTATCACTCCTGTATTTGATTGCAATCCACCTCAAAAAGGAAAGGCCACCTTTGCAGGTGGCCTTTCCAGTTCCCTTCTCTCAACGGGTGTGACGCAGGTGCTCTCCCCCGTACACGCAATTTCCCTCACTCCTTAAGCACCCTCGAATCAGGATGCTCAAAATGGCGTCCCAGCTAGGCCGCAGGGAGCTCGGCGACCGAAGCGTACCCTTGCGGTACGTTGCAGGGAGACGGGCGACTGAGAACAACGCTGGGGGGCATTTTCAGCATCCTGCTACGTGCCCATTTCCCAGGAGGCAAGATACTTCTTTTGCTCCGCCGTCAACGTGTCGATCGCAACGCCCATGCCGGCCAGTTTGAGTCGAGCGATTTCTTTGTCGATCACTTCAGGGACGGGATAGACCTTCTTTTCGAGCTGTTTGTAATTCTTGACGATATACTCCGCACCGAGCGCCTGGTTAGCAAAACTCATATCCATTACGCTGGAAGGATGGCCCTCGGCAGTGGCCAGGTTAACGAGGCGGCCTTCGCCGAGCAGGCTGACTCGGTGCCCGTTTTTCTTGAGGGTGAACTCTTCAACCCCGGTGCGAACCACGCGGCGCTTCCCTGCCATTTTTTCAAGGGCCGGGATATCGAGTTCGACGTTGAAGTGCCCGCTGTTGCAGACGATGGCTCCGTCTTTCATGGCGGCGAAATGCTCGCTCCGGATCACATGGATGTTGCCGGTCACGGTGACGAAGAAATCACCGACCGGGGCGGCTAGTTCCATGGGCATCACACGGAAGCCGTCCATGACGGCTTCCAGACCTTTCAACGGATCAATTTCAGTCACGATGACGTCGGCTCCCATCCCCTTCGCGCGCATCGCGATGCCGCGTCCGCACCAGCCATAGCCGACAACGACGACCACCGATCCACAAATCAGGCGGTTCGTGGCGCGTACAATGCCGTCCATAGTGGACTGGCCCGTGCCGTACCGGTTGTCGAACATGTGCTTAGTATCGGCATCGTTGACTGAGATCACGGGAAATTTGAGCACTTTCTTTTCTGCCATGCTACGCAAGCGAATAACACCGGTGGTGGTTTCTTCCGTCCCACCGATGACGTTCTTCAAGAGTTCTTTCCGCTTGGAGTGGAGGTGTGAGACCACATCGGCCCCGTCGTCCATGGTGACGTGGGGGCGGTGAGCAATGGCAGACTCGATATGGCGATAGTAGGTGGGATTGTCCTCGCCCTTGATGGCAAAGGTCGGGATCCCTTCATGCTGAACCAACGCCGCGGCGACATCATCTTGTGTGCTCAGTGGATTTGATGCACAGAGGCGGACATCGGCCCCACCGGCCTTCAGCGTGATGGCGAGGTTGGCCGTTTCCGTGGTGACGTGTAAGCATGCAGTCACGCGAACACCCTTCAATGGCTGCTGTTTCTTGAATCGCTTACGAATCAGCCGTAAGACGGGCATCGTGGCTTCGGCCCATTCGATCTTCAATTTACCTTGGTCCGCCAGCTTGATATCTTTCACATCGTAATCCACAGAGATCCTCCTTCTGAAAGTTGTCGGTCGCGGTTTGGGGGGGGGTGTTAATTGCCGTCATGACAAGGGGGACGGGCAACCAACCCGTCCCCCTTGCCATAACGTGATAGGTTCACAAGGCTTATAGTCCGGCGTCCTTGCACAGGACCTTGGCTTTGTCGGTTTTTTCCCAGGTAAACTCCGGCTCGTTGCGGCCGAAGTGCCCATAGGCCGCCGTCTTTCTGAATATCGGCCGTCGAAGTTTGAGATGATCAATGATGCCGCGTGGCGTCATCGGGAAGTGCTTCCGCACGAGCTTGTCGAGCCTGTCAACAGACACCTTTTCCGTGCCCTTGGTATCGACCAGCACGGAGACAGGATCGGCGACGCCGATGGCATAGGCCAGTTGCACTTCACACTTGTCGGCCAACCCGGCAGCGACAAGGTTCTTCGCGATATAGCGAGCCATGTACGACGCCGATCGATCGACTTTTGTTGGATCTTTCCCGGAAAAGGCTCCACCGCCATGGCTGCCATGGCCGCCGTAGGTGTCGACGATGATCTTTCGTCCGGTGAGACCTGTGTCACCCATGGGACCGCCGACCACGAACCGACCAGTTGGGTTGATGTGATGCTTCACCCCAGTCGGGTCATAGAGGCCCTTCGGCATCACCGGCTTGATCACCTTTTCCATGATCTCGCGTTCAATTTGCTTGTTCGTCACATCGGGACCGTGTTGTGTGGAGACGACGATGGTGTCGATCCGCACAGGCTTGCCGTTTTTATACTCGACCGTGACTTGCGACTTCCCATCCGGCCGCACCCATTTGAGAATGTTTTTCTTGCGGACCTCGGCAAGGCGCTTGGTCAAACGGTGAGCCAAGACGATCGGCATCGGCATGAGTTCAGCGGTTTCGTTGGTGGCGTACCCGAACATCAACCCTTGATCACCGGCTCCTCCGGAGTCCACGCCCATCGCAATGTCACCAGATTGTTGGTGAATCGCGGTGAGAACGGAACAGGTATGGTAGTCGAATCCCCAGGAGGCATCGCAGTAACCGACGTCTTTGATGACCTCTCTGATAATGTCCGGGATCTCAACGTAGGCCTTGGTCGAGATTTCTCCGGCGACCAGTGCGATACCTGTGGTTAAGATTGTCTCGCAGGCGACACGAGAATACTTATCCTGAGCAATAATGGCATCCAAGATGCCGTCTGAGATCTGGTCGGCAATTTTATCCGGATGTCCTTCAGTAACGGACTCAGAGGTAAAAAGAAAATTTTCTCGCATAGGCCCCCTCGTGGGTTGAGGTTATGGAAGTCCAACGGTAGTCTGTCTAAGGATTCTGTGAATGTGAGAAAATAGTGGCGAGTGACATGCCACACACAAACAAAATTGATTCTAGAGGAGATTGGTCGGCTTTGTCCATCATTTCGTCTGGTTCGTTTCGAGAAAAGCGATCAGGCTTCAGTTACTTGACTCAGGATTTTAGTGACTTGTAACATGACTGTGAAGATTGAGGAACCAGCTGTCTGTGGGCGTCATGATTTGACGAGCCCGACGTAGCCGCCCCTCCTGTGAAGGGGAGCTCATCAGAAATGGTGCGTATGAGCATTGAAATATGAAGTATATTCAAAAGATCTCGCCTCTCCCGGTGTTTCTGGTGGCTGGTGTGCTGGTCATGGCATCAGTTGTCGGGGCTCAACCACCGCAGTCTGGCAAACGGTCACCTGTTGAACGCGGAGTTGTCCAAGTCGGTGATGAAGCGCCGAATTTCATGTTGCGAGACCTTGCCGGGAATGTCGTGAGTCTGTCGCAGCTCAGGGGAAAAGTCGTTCTGCTGAACTTTTGGGCGACCTGGTGCGGACCCTGTCGGGTCGAGATGCCGGCGATGGAACAACTCTATCGCACCGTCCCGCGAGGAGAGTTCGAGATTTTGGCTGTGTCGACGGATGCCCAGGGAGCCGCGGTGACACGGCCGTTCCAGAAACGGATGGGCTTTACGTTTCCGATTCTTCATGACTCGGAGTATCGAGTTGGTCTTGCCTATGGCGCACGAACGATTCCGATCACCTTCATGGTCGATCGCCACGGCGTCGTGCGACAAAAAATCTTTGGTGCCCGCGATTGGGATTCACCAGAGGCCCGTGACTTGATTCAGGCTCTGATGAAATCCTAGCGATGACGCAATCCATCCCACAGATTTCGCTCATTGCGGCCTTTTCCGCAGGACTCCTTTCCTTCGTGTCCCCATGCGTCCTGCCCTTGGTGCCGAGCTACATTTCCTACATTACCGGACTTTCGGTTGAACAACTCACCGACGCGTCTGAACGGGAAAAATTCAAGAAGGCGATCATCGTAAATTCCCTGCTCTTCATCGGGGGGTTTTCATCGGTGTTCATCGCGTTCGGCGCGTCCGCGAGCTTTCTGGGACAGCTTCTGATTAGTCATCAAGATCTCATTCGCCGCATCGGCGGCGTGGTGATCATTCTCTTTGGGTTGTATCTGCTTGGGATCCTCAACCTCACGTTCCTCAAGATGGAGCATCGCTATCAATTTCGCAATCGACCGGCTGGGTACTTGGGGTCGTTCTTGATCGGTGTGGCGTTTGCAGCGGGATGGACGCCCTGCGTCGGGCCGGTCCTGGGGTCGATTCTGCTCTACGCGAGCACGACGGATTCCCTGTTCAGTGGAGTTGTGCTCTTGACCTGTTACTCATTGGGTTTAGGGTTACCGTTGTTTCTGACGGCATTGGGTGTCGATCGATTTTTGGCCTACTTCAAAGAAGTCCGGGCTTATATGTGGGGCGTGTCGACCGTGAGCGGAGTGATGCTGATCGTCGTCGGCGTGATGATCTACGCCAATTCGCTGACGATGATCACCAGTTTCTTGGAGCGATACGGAATTGGATGGTATTTGGGTCAATAGGTCGATCGCCTTCGGCAATCAGCTCTCAGCGAGGTTGTCTGTACGTGAATACTGCTCAACGATTTCTTGACGACGGCTCGATGCGGATGGCGAGCCGCTCTCTCAGCACCAGGCGCCAAGACGGCAGGCGGTAAACCCTGATTTCAGTGAAGAGGCTGCGGCGCCACCAAGGGAATCAAGGGATGGCGCGACACCAGGTGCCTCCATCGTGGGTGGTGCGGAGGAGCCGGCAGATGGCGGAGATGAGACATTGGATTGGCTGTTTGGTGCCATGCCTGAGCCGGCATCCGAGAGCGACGCTGATTCCGACCGCTGTGCCAACAGCGTGGCCGGTTGAGTCGCGCTGATTTTTTCAAGTAGATGTTTCCCATCGCCGGTGAATTTGCTGTCAGGGTATTTCTCTGCCAAGACAATGAGATGGTCTCTTGCCCAATCGTCCGCACCCATCTCGTGATACGACTTGGCGAGGAAGTACAACGCGTCTGAGGCGACGGGCTTGTCGGGATAGGCCTTGAGCACCTGCTCAAATCGGTGTGCCGCCGCCAGGTAGGAGCCTCTCCGATAGTAGAATTTCCCCACGAAGAGATGCACCTGCGCCAGCCAATCGTGACATTCCTCGAGTTTTTGTTGCGCTTGCGTGTCGTAGCGACTGCCGGGAAATTCTTTTCGCATCTGGTCGAATGCAGCGATCGCCTTTTCCATTGGTTCCGGGTCTCGATCGATCGTTTTGGCCATCTTGAAGTGAATCTCCCCAATCCTGAATGCGGCGTAGGGGGCAAGGACGTGATTCCGGTGGAGTTCCAGGAAGTGTTTGTATTCAACGAGCGCTTCCGAATACTCTTCCTTCTCAAAGTAGGCCTCCCCACGCTTCATGATCACATTGGGGTGGTAATGGTTGTCGACCGTATCTCCGAGAAAAATTTGCTCGTCCGTACCGCTCAGGGCTTTTTTGAGTCCGCTTCGGACGTCGCTGGCTGAAAAATCGCCGGCACAGGAGGCGAGGATGAGGCAGTGGAGGCCCAGCCAGGTCGCGAGGTACAGACCAGCCGGCCTAGCTTGAGCGGGGGAATCTGCTTGCACGCGAGATAGCTGCATGATCTAGAGAGATAACAAGGATATGGGCAAAAAGCAATCGGGTGGGAGGTTTTGTTGACCTGTCTTCTTGCGGTCCCTATAATCCCGCTCCACATCTGGAGTGTGCCGAGGTTTTGTCCAGCTGATTGAGAAGTTGGTGGTGAGAGCCATGATTCGGACACGAGTGATTGGAACGGGCAGCTATCTCCCCTCTCGGGTCGTGCCAAACGAGGAGATCGCTCAGGCTGTCGGGGTATCCGCAGCCAAGATCCATCGGCTGACCGGTATTCGGTTCCGCCATTGGGCGGGGGACCAGGAGGCTGCGTCGGACCTGGCGATCGCTGCGGGACGCCTCGCGCTGGAAGCTGCGGGTTGTGAGCCCTCGGCCATTGATGCGATTGTGTTGTCTACCACGTCACCGGATATGGCCTTCCCTGCGACGGCCTGCTTGGTGCAACGAGGGTTGGGCTGTCGGCAGGTGGGTGCCTTTGATGTGTCCGCCTCCTGTTCGGGATTCCTGTATGGACTCTCGATGGCTCAGGCCATGATTCAAAGCGGTCAGGTGAAGACCTGTCTGCTTGTGGCGACTGAGGTGAAGTCTCGTACGCTCGATCTCCAGGACCAGGCGACCGCACTGTTGTTTGGAGACGGAGCCGGGGCCGTTGTCCTTCGAGGGGAGCACGATCCCAACCCGGAGTGGCGAGGGATTCTCGGAATCAGACTGTACGCCGATGGGTCGTCTCATGGACTCATTCGAATCCCCAGTGGCGGATCCCGGAATCCTGCATCCGTAGACACGATCAAGAATCGGGAGCATACGTTGCGTATGCGAGGCGGGGCGCTTTTTCGAGTTGCGATCAGACGAGTTGAGCAAGCCGTGCAGGACATCCTGAAAGAGTTCGGCGTGCATTCGGATGATCTGAAGCAGGTGGTCCTGCACCAGGCGAATGGACGAATCCTGGATCAGATCGCCGATCGGCTGGGTATCGAGCGGTCTCGAGTCGCATCGGTCATAGAACGGTATGGCAATACTTCCTCGGCCTCGCTTCCCATCGCGCTGGATGATGCCGTCCGCAGTGGACACATGACACCGGGAGATTTGGTGCTCCTGGGCAGTTTTGGAGGGGGACTGACCTGGGCAACGAGCCTTGTCCGGTGGTAACGACGATGACCAAGAGAGACAGGCTTGTGCCTGCTCTCCCTTTCGGGTAAGCATCTGACTCAGGAGAACGGCGGATCATGATCTTCAGCATACTTCCCAAAGAGGAAGCCTTTTTCGAACTCTTGAAGAAGGCGGCCCACAACGTGATTGAAGGCAGTCGGTTGCTCAAGGACCTGATGGAAGACTATACGAACATTCAAGAAAAGATTACGCGCATTAAAGAGGTGGAGCATGTCGGCGATGGCATTACGCACGACATTGCCATGCGCCTCAATCAAACCTTCATCACACCGATTGATCGGGAGGATATTCACGATCTCGCCAGTGCGTTGGACGACATCCTTGATGCGATCGAAGCGGTAGCGGATCGGTTCGCCATCTACAAGATTGACCAGCCGACTCCCTGTTCAATTCGGTTGGCGGATATCCTTTATCGGGCCTCCGTGGCGGTGGGGCGAGGAGTCGATCGAATCAGCATGTCGCACGAAGAAGTCAAAGAGTACAGCGTGGAGGTGAACAGTCTGGAGAACGAAGCTGATCGCGTGTCACGCGACGCGATTTCCGCGCTCTTTGAAAAAGAAGTGGACCCGATCGCCGTGATCAAGTGGAAAGAGATCTACGAAACCTTTGAGGAGGGGACCGATCGCTGTGAGGATGTCGCCAACGTGATCGAATGTATCGTCCTGAAGCAGGTGTAGATGGTTCTATCTGGATCTGATTCTCAGCGTGCACGGTGAGGAGAACCTCCTTCGCAGGTCAATGACTCCCCTCTGTCTTCCTGAGCCTGAACGAGATGACCCATGCCTGAATTGAGCGGATTATTGCTGCTGACCGTGGTGTTGGCCCTGCTGTTCGATTTTTCGAACGGGTGGCACGATTGTGCTAACGCCGTGGCAACGGTTGTTTCCACGCGTGTATTGCGGCCGCTGACAGCGGTATTGCTGGCCGGCGCACTGAATGTTGCCGGTGCTTTCTTTTCAACTGCCGTTGCAAAAATGATTGGCGGTGGGATCGTCTTTCCGGACGCAATCACCAACGTCGTCGTGGCAGGTGCGATGGCGGGCGCAATCGTCTGGAATCTGTTCACGCTGATCCTGGGGCTCCCGACGAGCTCGTCGCACGCATTGATCGGTGGCCTCGTGGGTGCAGCGGTTGCCCACGGAGGCTGGGCGGTCGTTCAATTCAAGGGACTGTACAAGATTCTCGAAGCCATGATTCTTTCCCCGCTGTTGGGGTTTGGCATGGGGTTTCTCATCATGGTGCTCGTGAGCTGGTCGTTTTTCCGGGTTCATCGAGGTCTGGCGACAAAACTGTTCAGCCGGCTCCAGCTTTTCTCGGCAAGCTTTATGGCATTCAGTCACGGGGCTAATGATGCTCAAAAGGTGATGGGCGTCATCACGCTGGCCTTGGTCGCATCGGGTCAGGTGACCTCGACAGACGTGCCGACGTGGGTGATTGTGGCCTGTGCCTTGGCGATGGGACTGGGAACCACTGTTGGCGGGTGGCGCATTATTCATACCTTGGGAATGAAAATGGTCAAACTTGAACCGGTACACGGATTTGCCGCAGAGACGGGGGCGGCGACGGTATTGCTGTTTACGGCTCAGTTTGGTCTTCCCGTCAGTACGACCCATACGATCACCTCGTCGATTTTAGGGGTCGGCTCGACCAACCGTCTCTCTGCGGTCCGGTGGGGGGTCACGAGCAGGATTCTCTCAGCCTGGATCTTCACCCTACCAGGCGCCGCCTTGCTGGGAGCCGTCGCTTATACGGTACTGTCGTGGTTCCACTGAGTGATGAGTCTCTTTCCGCCCTTGATCGGTAGCCGAACAACAAAACGGCTGCCTTGCGGGTGATTGGCTTCCACCCACACCTGGCCTCCATGTCCCTCGACCAGGTGCTTCACGATGGCGAGTCCCAGCCCTGTTCCACCCATGTCTCGTGATCGAGCTTTGTCCACGCGGTAAAACCGCTCAAAGATACGTGGGCGATCCCGTTCGGGGATGCCAATCCCCGTGTCAGCGACACTCAGATCGATCGCGTTGAGCGATGGGTCGGCGGTATCTGGTGAGGAGGCTGCTGTGCCACCGACCGTGATGGTTCCACCTTCGGGCGTATATTTGATAGCATTGTCGAGCAGATTCGTGAGGACTTGCACAAGTCGATCCTCATCCCCCGCCATCAGCGGGAGCGATGGATCGAGGGCAGTCACAAGCCGGTGGCCTTTTCGGTCGGCAATCGGTTTGATAGTGGAGAGGGTCCGGTCGACCAGCGCTCTCAGGTCGATGGGTTCCTCCCTGAGCGAGATCTGGCCCGATTCAATCTTGGAGAGTTCGAGCAGGTCTTCAATAATCAGATTGAGCCGGTCGCTCTGTTTCAGGATGATCTCCAAGAATCGTCCGGCAACCGAGGGGTCGTCTTTGCCGCCGTCGAGAAGCGCCTCAACATATCCCTTGATCGACGTCAGCGGTGTTCTCAGCTCATGGGAGACATTCGCCACAAAGTCTTTCCGAATCTTTTCCAGTCGGCGTAAGTCCGTGACGTCGTGGAACACCAGCACGATACAGGCTTCGTTGTCCCGCTCACCTCCTGCGGGGGAGGCCTCAATATGGAGATGGCGTCCGTTGAGCGGGAGCACGATTTCATCCTCACGAGGGGTCCGAGCGCGGAGAGTCGTTGTTACCAGGTTGTTGAGCTGTTGATGGCGAAAGAGTTCGGCGCAGGGGCGCCCTCGGGCTTCCACACGTGAAATACCGAACATGCGCTCAAGCGCGGGATTGATCTGCAGGACATGGCCGCGAGCATCCAGGACCATGACGCCCTCAACCATGGAGGTCAGGACGGCCAGGAGTTGTGCGCGGTCTTCAGAGAGTTCTTCAATCTTGGTATGGAGTTGGTCGGCCATCTGATTCAACGTCGATGCGAGGAGACCGACCTCATCCTGTGTGGTCGTCTTGATGCGCTTCGTCGAGTTTCCTGTACTCAACGCCTGAGCTGCTGAGGCGATTTCGGAGAGTGGCTTCGTAATGCTGTGAGCCAGCCAGATGCTCAGCGTGACGGCAAGGAGAGAGGCCACTCCGATAGCAAGAAAGAGCTGGTGTTTGAATTCGTCACTCACGCGGTCTACGTGGGCGAGCGGAAGCGCCACGCGCACCACCCATGGGGCGGTGTCGTGCGGTACTTTGAGCAGTCTCGCGTGATACATCATCCGTTCGCCGGTTGTGTGGCTGGGACGAACGTCTTGTCCCTGTCCGGTTGTGATCGCTTGGGTCACTTCGGGACGCGCGAGGTGATTGTCCAGCGTTGAGATGTCGACATCATGGACGGCACTGTCTGCGAGGACCGTGCCGTCCGACGCAATCAACGTAATGCGTGCAGAGGATCGGCTGCCAAGATCACGTGCGATATTCTGTAGGCCGGAAGGAGTGATCAAGGGAGTGGACGAGTGAAACAGCCCCTGAAACCCGTATTCGACGAGTTTCGTCTTCGCTTCCAGGATCTCACCGAATTGTGTGAGCGACCGCTGTTCAAGAGAGCGGAGCATCATCCAGCCGGCGATCAGCAGACCACAGGCGACCGCCACAAGGGTGCCTATTGCGACTTTCCATCGAATCGACCACGACATGGGGATCAGTCGGAATCTTTCAGTTTGTACCCAAGTGACTTCACGGACACGATGGCGTCTTCCAGGAGCGGCAGTTTCTGTTTCAACCGGCGGACATGCACGTCTACTGTTCTGGTCGTGCCATAGTAGTCATACCCCCAGACGGCGTTGAGCAACACCTCTCGGGTCAACACACGACCACGATGGCGAAGAAGGTGCTCGAGCAGGCCGAATTCCTTGGCCGTCAACAGCACTTCCTGTTGATCGAGGCTGACCTCATGCCGAGCCGGATTCATCGTCAGCGCTCCATATCGGTAGTGTGCCGCAGCAGTCGAAGGGGTGCGATCAATCCGGCGCAGGAGAGCTTTCACCCGTGCGACCAGCGCTTTGGGGCTGAAGGGTTTGGTGACGTAGTCATCGGCGCCCAATTCTAAGCCGACGATCGTGTCGGATTCTTCCGCTTTGGCCGTCAGCATGATGATCGGGAGCATCGCAGTTTCGGGTGCGGAACGCACGCGTTTGCAGACTTCGAGTCCATCCATCTCGGGCAACATCAGATCGAGAACGATCAGGTCCGGTTGCTCTTCCTTGACCTTCTTCAGAGCCTCGATCCCGTTCATCGCCGTGACCGAGTGAAAGCCTTCCTTCTGTAAGTAGTGTTGAACGAGCTGTGCGATATCCTGCTCGTCTTCAACAACCAAGATTCTCTTGCCCGTGGTGGCTTCCATGATGTTGTTCAGCGTACGGGGGAGGGGAGAGTGTGTCAAGTGATCGAGTCGCAGCAGAGGGGTGAAAGCGTGATGGGTCAAAAGGAGAAAACATCACGCAGGTCGGGTCACGTGAGTGCTGAGGAGTCACGTGGATCGATTGCGTTGAGGAGAACAGAGGGTCGGTAGTCGGCGGCGATGGAGAAAAAGGCTTAGGAGTGAAACTACTATCAATGACGGCAAGCTGGGACGACCACTACGCTGATGTCCAGCGTCAGTTGACGGAATCTGTCATGATCCTCTGCCAGACGGGCTATGGTCGAACCACAATAGTTCCGCCCATATCATCATCAGCCCGATGAAGAGGGCAGTAGAATTGATAGGTGACCGTCTTTCCTTCGTCAGTAGGTGCATCACTCGTTATCCGATTCCTGTCCACGACGATCTGTTCGTTCTCTTCCGGCGCAATGGTCACTCGAACCGGCCGCGTGATCTGAACGCCATTCTCCTCTACGGACTCCAACAACCCCGGCGCTTCGAATACGTGAGTCCTTGCCGTTGGATTGTCAAACCGAAAGATCAACGGCTCTGTGAAATCTGTGCTTCGTTGAAGGATAATTTCCCTGGGAAGCCACACTGCCTGTTGATTGTCGAGATCACGAGCCACGAACAGAATCTCCTTTGAGCAGGCGACAGGCGGCATGACGAACGTTCCACTAGCGATCCCGCACCCAAGCCCTATGCCCACGACACAAGTGGAGAGTCTTCTGAATCCTGTCATCTGCTGTGTCCTGTGACCGCTCCATAAGCCAGGGGGTCGCTTACCTCCAGATCACCGCGCTCGTCAGAGGAACGGGACCGCCAGTCCCGGCTGCGCTTCAGTTTCGATCCATCGCTGGCCGGGACTGGAATCCTCACCGTCTGCCCTTTCTCAAGATGGAACGCCCTGCTTCTGCATCATGGGTGGAGACAGGGCTCAGATTCTGACCAGGATGCGACTCAGCCACCTCCGATATCTCCACGAGTTTCGATCACAAACAGCTCGCCCTTCACCTCAGGATGGATATCACACCACAGGACATGCCGCACACTTTCAGCTCCGCCGGTTTGCGGATCGAAGTTCGACGGCGCCGTGGAGAAGCGCAGCGTCATGGTCTTTCCCGCGTCGACATGAAACGATTTAAACTGTTTTCCTCGTACCTCTGTCCCGCCTTCAACCTTCACGGCGATGTTCTTGAACAACGTTGACGCCAGCCCGTGCGTGACGGAATCCTGGTTTCGGACCACGATGATCGTATCCTGGGACGGCATCGTGAACCCAGCCGTTTCATATCCATGTTGCCGGTTCTTGATAATGATTTCGACCTTTGAAGGTGGAGCCTCCATTCCCTTGGCCTGTGCGTACACGAGATCAGGATTGGTATTCCAAACCATGACTGTCGCGATGGCAAAGGGAATGCTGAACAAGGTAGTTCCCAGTCGCTGAACACTCATTCCTGCCTCCTTTTCTGAAATAGCATGAGGTGCGTGTGTCACCTCCAAGCTCTATCATCACTACGTGCAGCTTTTCATCTCTGTGCTGGTCTGGCACCTCCTTCCCTCGCACCTCTCCTCAATCAGCGAGGCGCTATGGTTGCTCCTCTTTTCTAGTGGACAACCAGGTACGTCTTATTTTGCTAACGATCGAATGTAATGGATCAGTTGCCATACCTGTTCATCCGGCAGCCCTCCAAAGGCCGTCATGCCGGTGCCGGGTGAGCCATTCTTGATGATCCGGAACAACTGGCCGTCCGGCAGCTCGCGCATCATCGTCCCACAAGTAAAGTTCCGAGGCGGCGGCATGAGAGCGGCTCCCATCAATCCTCTGCCGTCCCCTTGCTCGCCATGGCACATGACGCAGGCGATGGGCTGCGCTGTTCTCAGAAACAATGCTTTGCCTGCTTGAACTGCTCCGGCGGAGGCCGGAACTGGATTGGTCTTGGTGAGGTAGTCGTTCGGTGCCTGGGCGGTCTTACGCGATTGCACGCAGACCGCACTCTGACTGCTTCCTGGAGAAGAGGAGACCTCTGGGATTCCTTTAAATGTTACTTTCAAATAGGCGATGACGTCCGCCACGCCCTGCTGGCCAATCGTGAGGCCCCAGTAGGGCATGTTCGGCGACTTGCCGACAGCGACTCCACCGTGGTTGATCACATTGTAGAGATACTCGATCGGAAGTTTGTCGAAAGGGATGTTGGCGTGGATCGCAGGTTTCGGTTCGAGCCCCGATGCAGCGGGGCCATCGCCCTTTCCGGTGAAGCCGTGGCATTGTGCACAATACTCCTTGTACAGCACCTTCCCACGACCGACACTCGCGTTCGCGAATTCTGGACTGGTCCAAGGTTCGTAGTAGGTGAACTCTTTGACGCCTTGAACGGCAAGAAATCCGATCACCGCTCGCAATTGTGCGTCGGTTGCATCAGCCAAAAACTCTCCGGTATGCGTGACGAAGTCTTGCGGATTCTGGCCGAAGCGATACAGCCAATCCATGTTGTATCGCTGGCCGGCATCCTGCAGAGCCGCACTCTGTGGTCCGCCGATGAGTTTGCCGTGCTCTTCGATGGTATGGCAGCCGAGACAGGCATGGGCTTTATACGCCGCCGCCCCAAATGTTACGTCAAACTGCGTGACTTTTGACACATCAAACGCCCCGACCGTGACGCGCGGGTCTTTGTGATGTTCGGCAAAGTAATCGGCAAGGGCGTTTGCCTCTGGTTCCGTGACGATCGGGTGTTTGGTTGGAACGGTTGTCAGGTCCCAGAGATATCCCTTGGCATAGAGCGGAGGTTCCTTCCCGGTCAGCCAACGAATGAGCCAGGACCGTTGGTACTTGCTGCCGGCCCAAATCAAGTCAGGCGCGTGAAGATTGAATCGTGACTCAGCGGCGCCTTCAAACCGGTGGCAGTGTACACAGGTCCCCTGGATGAGTTCCTTCGCACGAGAGTGATCGCTGGCAAGAAGCAGGCTCGGTACAGACAGCATTCCAATCAGCGCGAGTACCATCGTTCCAACGACACTTTGCCTATGCAGATCCATGACTGTTCCCTTTCTTCGTACGGAGCCCCCTTACCAACAGTCAACGATCGTCCAGTACGAATGTCGTCCCGCTCCTGATAATAAATACCCTGGCACAAGCAAGCATTGGTCCATACCCCTGAGCTACTCGGCAGGTCCCTGTGCGAGACTCTGAGCGTTCGTACAATTCCGCTACTTCTTGTGAGACCCTGCAAGAAGAAAGGATTCAAGGATGTGTGGATCGGACAGACTTTTGGGTAGTCAGTTCGTTGATTTGCTTGTTGCTCCTTTTTGCTGCAGTATTGTTGTCGCACCCTGTAGCATTGTTCCCCAAATCCGTTGCCCCTCCGTTCTCATCTCCGCGCACCCCCCCTCCCCGGAGATCTCCGGAAGCACGTAGTTCGGAGTCTGAGTCAGTTCTAGCGGTGCCTTTCCCGAATGCGTGAACAGGTGAGGCACAAGTTGTATCGAGCCTGAGATTCAGGAGACCTCAGTTGAGAAGAAACGTCTGACGTCAAAGGAGGAAGGATCTCCGTTGCCGAGCTCGCTGCGCCCAATACCGAATCTCTGAGTAGTGTGAAGGAGCCCATCGTCCAAGAGGTGCCACAGCATCCAAGACCGTTTACGGCATCGAATTGACGCATGAGCATGAGAATGTGCGCCGAGTCGTGTTTGAAAAGAGGGAGCGTACGTATGTATTGTGTAGCCCCTCCAATGGGCGATTGTGTTGAATGGACAAGTAGTTGGATGCTGGATAGGTTTTCCACTGTTGCTCCTGTCTTGGTCAGAGACGGATGGTGGAGCCGCTTCAGTCGCCGCTGCTTGGCTGGAAGGTTGCTTCGAATATCGGGTGGGATATTGACCAGGACCTGGGATCACCATTTTTGGTAGTGAGACAAATCACTCAATCGAACTCTTATGAAAAGATGGGCAGGATCCTGCCCCAGAATCGAGCCTCACAGCTCGGTGGTGTTCTGTCGTGGAGTACACGGTATGCTCATCTTTGATTAATTTTGAGGTCTGGAAATTCCTGAGTTCCTTTTCAGGGAGGAAGAGAGTTAGTATGGCACCTCATGGCAAGCGCCACGTCGTGGGGACAGGTATAAGCTCTTGACGGAGGCCGGCGAAATGTATGCCTGGAAGGTGGCAGGGGGGGTACTGCATCGCCCATGAGCTTCGACGAAGAGGCTTCCAGGGCAAGAAAGGCTCAGTGGTTAGCCCCTGGGGACCAAATCAAGGTGCATGTTTCCGGATAAGATATTGAACTCATTCGCCCATCTCTAAATGCGGGATGGTGGTGCCACATAAGTAGGCGTATGG
>JAOUGT010000198.1 GCA_029865485.1 Nitrospira sp. | reverse complement strand
TGGGTCATGTGCGCAGAAAAACTGGAGAGGTCGCGACTCAGGTCCTGGGCATCACCAATATCGGCGTACAGATCGGTAAAGAGTGCCATCTCCGACTCTGGCGCGCAGGGGAGATGCAGCCCGGCACGGACCATGAGCGCAAAGAGCCCCACGATCTTGAGCGTGACGGTCTTCCCACCCGTATTCGGTCCGGAGATCACCAGCACACGAACCGTTTCATCAAGATCAATGTCGTTGGCAACGACCTCATCCTTCGCAAGCAGTAAGAGCGGATGCCGGGCCTGCTTGAGGATGACGCGGCCGGACTCATTCAAGGCGACAGGGTTACACTTCAGTCGGCGACTCATCTCGGCCCTGGCCTTGATGACATCGCATTCTGCCAACACCTCAATCCCCTGGTTGATCACATCCGCCTTGGCGGCGACGACCGCACTCAGCTCCCGTAAGATACGCTGCACCTCCCGCTCAATTTCCAAATCCGCCACCTTGATGGAATTGTTCAGCTCGACCAACTCGCGTGGCTCAAGAAAGACGGTGGCACCGCTTGCGGACACATCGTGAACGATCCCGGGAATTCGCCCCCTCATGTCCGCCTTCACCGGCAGGACATAGCGCCCTTCTCGCTGAGCAAAATACGACTCTTGCAGCACCTCTTCATAGCGCCGCGAATGGAGGATCCGCTCGAGATGGTCTCGCATCTCCTGCTTCAATCCCTGTACGTGGTGAGTCAGTCGGCGCAACTCCGCCGAGGCCGTCTCCTTCATGGCCCCATCGGACTGGATGGCCCCTTCAATCGCCCGCAACACTCCTTGCAGAGCCCTCGTGGCACGAAGCGGCTCTAAGACTTGGGCCAGCCGTTGAGTCTCGCTCTTGTGAAATTCCGCATAGCGTTCCAGCTCAGCCATAATGGTCAGCACGACGGCACAATCCCGCAATTCGCCGGCATCAAGGACGCCGCCTTTGGACGCCCGACTCAGTGGCTCACAGATATCGGGAAATCCCAGCGCAGGCACCGGATCACTCGCTTCGAGCCAAGCAACCATCTCACTCGTCTCTTGTTGGCGCTGACGGGCATCCACTAGCTCGCTGGCCAGTGACAGTGATCGGCATCGAGCGCGTCCGATCGCCGACTGCGCGTGGAGGGCCAGAAACTCAAGCACGCGCGGCCACTCCAACGCGTGTGTTGCTTGATCAAATAATGTTTGGCTCATGGATCCGATCCCCTGCAATTCGACAGACCTCAGAACTCTAGCCTTCCAGAAGAACCGGAAGCAACTCCGGGAGCCTCGACAGACTTCCAAGGTGGCACATTGTCACAGTGTTTTCGTACGACACACCCCACCCTTCCATCTTGACAAGAAGGAGAGGGCATCGATACTATCCTCTTTTGTGCGGCACTACCTGTTTGTCTTAAACCAACATATTTGCCTGTAGAGGACTACACCATGGCCATTCGTATTGGAATCAATGGATTTGGACGTATCGGGCGCAACGTGCTGCGCGCCTCAATGGGTGACAAAGACCTTCAGATTGTCGCCATCAACGATCTCACAGATGCCAAGACACTCGCTTATCTCCTCAAATACGATTCGGTCCACGGAACCCTGCCGGCCACCGTGGAAGCGAAAGAAGATCAGATTTTCATCGACGGAACACCGGTCAAGGTGCTGGCCATCAAGGATCCGAAAGAACTACCGTGGAAAGCGCTGAACGTCGATGTCGTGATCGAGTCGACCGGTCGGTTTACCGACCGAGAGGCAGCGGGCAAGCATCTGTCAGCCGGGGCCAAGCATGTGATTATTTCGGCCCCCGCCAAGGATCCCGACGTGACGATCGTCCTTGGCGTGAACGATGAAATGTTCGACCCCAAGTTACACCACATCGTCTCCAATGCTTCCTGCACAACCAACTGCCTTGCCCCAGTGGCCAAAGTATTGTTGGAAAATTTCGGGATCAAGCACGGGATTATGACCACCATCCATTCATATACCAACGATCAGCAGCTCTTGGACTTGCCGCACAAGGATCTTCGTCGTGCCCGCGCAGCCGGCATGTCGATGATCCCGACCAGCACCGGCGCGGCCAAGGCACTGCATCTCGTGATCCCAGAACTCAAGGGGAAATTGGATGGCCTGGCTATCCGTGTCCCGACGCCGAATGTGTCGCTGGTCGACCTCACGGTGGAAACGGAAAAGGATTGTGATATCGCCGCAGTGAATGCGGCATTCAAGAAGGCTGCAGACGGCCCTCTCAAAGGCATTCTCAAGTACTCAGAAGATCCGATCGTCTCAATCGACCAAAAAGGTGATGCGCATTCCGCTACCGTCGATGCCCCATTGACCAATGTCGTGGACAAGCGCCTGGTCAAGGTCACGGCTTGGTACGACAACGAATGGGGATATTCCTGTCGCATCCGCGATCTCGTGAAGGTCTTGGCGGGAAAATCCACGAGGAACTAACTGACTGCACCGGGGATGATCGAGCCGGCTCCATCGCTCATCCATCCCACGGTTTGACTGCTGATCGAACCTACACCAAGGAGCTTTCCGTGAACTTGCACAAACAAACCATCGACGATGTGCAACTTCGTGGCAAACGGGTCATTATTCGAGCGGACTTCAACGTCCCCCTAGACGAATCGTTGCAGATTACTGACGACACCCGCATTCGCTCCACCCTCCCAACGATCAATCGTGTCGTTGATGAGGGTGCGAAAGTCATTCTCTGCTCACACCTCGGCAGACCGAAGGGAGCCTTCGAACCAAAATACAGCCTCGCCCCTGTCGCCAAACGCTTGGGGCGACTCCTTGGGAAAGAAGTCCTCTTCGCTCCGGATTGCATAGGACCGGCCGTCGAAAAGCTGGTCGCCAAGATGAAGGATGGCGACGTGCTCTTGCTCGAAAACCTCCGATTTCATGCCGGCGAAGAAAAGAACGACGATAATTTCGCGAAAGCCTTGGCCTCGCTGGGAGACGTGTTCATCAACGACGCCTTTGGAGCCGCACACCGCGCACACGCCTCGACGGTCGGTATTACGAAATACATCAAAGATGCCGCGGCGGGGGCACTGCTCAAGAAGGAGATCGAGTACCTTGAGGGAGCCGTTGCCAATCCCGTGCGACCCTTCGCCGCCATCCTGGGTGGGGCCAAGGTGTCCGGAAAAATCGGGGTCATTGAAAATCTCGGCAAGAAAGTCGACAAGGTCATCATCGGCGGTGGCATGGCATTCACCTTCTTGAAGGCAAAAGGGATGGAGATCGGGAACTCGCTCTGCGAACTGGACATGTTGGATTTCGCGCGAGGCATTGAGGACCATGCCCTCTCACGTGGAGTCAAATTTTATCTTCCCGTCGACTGTGTAGTCGCAGCCAGTCGAGAGGTCGGTGCAGAAACCAAGATTGTCCCTGTCCAGGAGATTCCGAAAGGGTGGTACGCCCTCGACATTGGCCCGGCCTCCGTCAAGCTCTTCAATGAAGCGGTCCAAAATGCCAAGACTATCCTCTGGAACGGGCCGATGGGTGTCTTTGAAATCGACGCCTATGCAAGGGGAACCTTGGCCATGGCCCATGCCATCGCCGATGCCTATGCCCTGACGATCGTCGGTGGTGGTGAAACAGCCCTCGCCGTTCATCGAGCCGGCGTATCAGAAAGCATGTCATTTATCTCGACCGGTGGTGGCGCCGCGCTGGAATTACTTGAAGGCAAGACGCTGCCAGGCCTTGCAGCATTGCCAGATCGCCAGAACTGACGGCTATTCCTCAGTACAATCTTAATCCCAGGAAACCCTGTGCGCACACCGTTGATTGTCGGCAATTGGAAGATGAATAAGACCGCGTCCGAGGCGGCCACATTCGTCGGTGAACTGAGCCAACACCTGTCGCCCCCCCCCACAGGCGTGGAACTGGTTGTGGCGCCCCCGTTTACGGCCTTGGAATCGGTCGGGAGGGTATTGGGCTCAGGATCTCTGATCCAGCTCGGGGCTCAAAATCTGTTTTGGGAAACGCAGGGAGCGTACACCGGAGAGATCTCCGCCCCCATGCTGAAGGACCTCGGTTGCCGCTATGTGATTCTTGGCCATTCTGAACGGCGAACACTCTTTGGTGAACAGGGTGACGGGATTCGCAGAAAAATTCAGGCGGCCTTCGCACATGGACTCCGCCCGATCCTCTGCATCGGAGAGTCACTCGCGCAACGGGAGGCCGGCTCAACCAACGAGGTGCTCACTCAACAGATCCACGAGAGTGTGTCCGGTTTCTCCGCTGAAAACCTGACGAGCCTCACCATCGCCTACGAGCCGATATGGGCGATCGGTACCGGCCGATCGGCAACCACTGAGCAAGCGGTGGCAGCGCATCAGACGATTCGATCTGTCCTAGCCGCCACAGCCTCTCCCGTCCTCGCCGAAGGAACGAGGATTCTGTATGGAGGCAGCGTGACGGCTCAGAATATCGCCTCACTCTTGGCGTCGAACCAGGTGGATGGCGCGCTTATCGGAGGTGCTTGTCTCCAAGTAGACTCCTTTGCTACAATCGCCAAGCTTGCTTCTATCACTCGATCAATCGGAGTTTGAACTTTCATGTTATACACGCTGATCGTGGTCGTCCACGTGTTCATCTGTTTTCTGATGATTGGAGCCATTCTCCTCCAGTCTGGAAAAGGGGCAGAAATTGGAGCCTCTTTTGGTGGGTCCAGTCAAACGGTGTTCGGAAGCCGTGGCCCGGCCAACTTTCTCAGTAAACTGACCGTGTTCGTGGCGGCCATTTTTATGGTGACGTCATTCAGCCTGGCAATTCTGGCCAAACAGCGAAATTTCTCCTCGACAGTCATCGACCTTGAGCACAAAAGCGAGCCGGCAACTGCTCCGGCAGCACCACCTGCTCAGCCATCCGGAGAGTCTCACTCCTCCTCAGGGGAATCTCCTGCTACGAGCCACTAATCGAACACAGGAAACCACCTGAACCATCGGACGAACGGGTCCCTACCGGTTAGGAGCTCCCTTGCTCCTCCCGGCGGCTATGCCTGAGATCTGCTGCAATGGCTAGATCCTGGTCAACCAGGATTGATGCGCGGAGTCCTCACCGCGTACGATCGAGAAAAATGTGTCCTGGAGGGATCGCGTAATCGGCCCGGGTGTCCCGGTGCCTATACGACGGTTGTCAATCTCTCTGACCGGAGTCAGTTCCGCAGCCGTGCCTGTCACAAACACTTCATCGGCAATGTACATCTCATCACGCGTGAACCGTTCTTCGACGACCCTGATGTTCCGCTCTTGCGCCAATTGAATGACGGAATTTCTTGTAATCCCTTCGAGTACCGACGTCAGCGGCGTCGTCTTGAGAATACCCCGGCGGATGATGAATACATTCTCCCCGGTTCCCTCGGCGACATAGCCCTCGGGGTCGAGAAGAATCGCCTCGTCATACCCATCAGCCTTCGCTTGTTGCTTCGCAAGAATCGAGTTCACATAGTAGCCGGAGATCTTCCCTCTGGTCATGGACACATTCACATGATGCCGCGTGAAGGAAGACACGCAAGCACGCATCCCATGGGCAAGCGCCTCATCCCCGAGATAGGCCCCCCACTTCCATGCGGCGATAGCCACCCGAATCGGGTTGTCCCCCGGATGCACTCCCATCGCGCCATACCCGATAAAGACCAGGGGACGGATGTAACAGGCATCCAGTCGATTGACACGGACTGTTTCCACGATGGCCTCGGCAATCTGCTTCTTATCGTACGGCATGACCATCATGCTGATGTGTGCCGAATCAAACAATCGATCGACATGTTCTTGAAGCCGGAAGATGGCGGATCCTGATTGACCCTTGTAACAGCGCACACCTTCAAAGGCGGCCAAACCATAGTGTAAGGAATGGGTGAGAACATGGACGTTTGCATCTCCCCAGGCCACGAACTTTCCGTCCATCCAGATTTTTTCAACCGGCTCTAACATACGAATGCAAGCTCCAGCAAAGGACAAATGAGTGTACTGCGTTGGTCAGCGTGAGGGACTATAGCGTGCAGCTGGCCTCGGGTCAAGCAAACGGACCCCCAGCCAGTTCGAGAACGACTCGACCGGTACGACCATGTGGAGCACATCCTCCACAGTCTGCGAGAGCAGAGGCTCCCTGCATACAGCAACGGGATGTTTAGGAAGAGGCACAGTAGGCGCGAAGTCGGGCACTCAAGAACGTGCCGACTCGATCTTCTCCATCCGGGCTCATCGTCACGACTTTGGCACCAAACAACAGACCACGCACCCAACGAACCACGACTCGCTGAATTTCTACCGGTTCATCTTTATCAGGGAGGCTGAGACGAACGGTCAGTGCCATCCCTGGCACGACTTGATA
>JAOUGT010000197.1 GCA_029865485.1 Nitrospira sp. | reverse complement strand
TCA
Source organism: Nitrospira sp. (assembly GCA_029865485.1). Classification (GTDB taxonomy): domain Bacteria; phylum Nitrospirota; class Nitrospiria; order Nitrospirales; family Nitrospiraceae; genus Nitrospira_D. The sequence continues at coordinate 6,386 of JAOUGT010000197.1, read as the reverse complement.
TCCGCTGTACCCATTATCTAGCCTGCATTATTCATGACGGTTCGTCGCGAAATCGCGCAGTCGCGTCGCGAGACGGGCACGCAGAGCCCCGAGAAGACGAGGCATACTTGAAACAGTATGTCGAGGTTGCGAGGGGCGAGCCTGCCCGCCAAAGGCTCGTCACAGCAGCGAATTCGCGATTGCAGCAGAAGTGTTCATGAATAATGCAGGCTAGCAAGAATCCGGGAGAAGACCGATTTGCACACCCGCCGGGCGCTTATCCGATGGGCAGTCCAAATGAGCTCGAATCTATCCTGACCGGCGTCGCGTGCCAACCCTCCAGGCCGGAGTAACCGCCACATTCAGCTGACCAGCCGTGCCTGCAGTGTTCAAGAAACGCTCTGACTCACGCTCCTGTCGACCACCCAAGCGCGTGCATGGCAAGAACCGACGTGATCCCAACCGGACCGCTCGCGCATTCCTCACGCAGGACAGCTGTGCTGACGACGTCTTGTGACGCAACAGTTATACCAGCCTCGCGCGGGCGACGACGAACTGGGAGATTCGGCTGAACCCCGCCGCACCCACTGCCGCGCCGATCGTATCGGCCACCCAATCGAACGCACTCGATTCTCGGAACGGAACGAAGGATTGGTGGATTTCATCACTGATCCCGTACAACGACGTGAAGACGATTGCCAACAGGATCGCCTGCCGCCGCCATGCCTCACGTCGACTCGCCTGAAAGGCACGGCAGCACAACGCCCCCAACAACGCATATTCGACGGCATGGACGACTTTATCGCTGAAGAGCGTCACGAACGGCACCTGCTCTTCAGGGTGAGACTGCGACGACACGTAGAAAATGAGCGCCGCATACGCACAGACCGGCCCCCAGAACCGCAGGAAGCCATTCATATCATTCCCCCGTCACTCCACATCTCCAAAAACCTCCCCGCTGATTGCATGCCTCTACCCCCTATGACATACTCAAAAAACGAAAGGAATCGGTCGCGATGAAGCAAGTCCACGTCTGTTTTTTCTGGCACATGCACCAGCCCTACTACACCGATCCGCTGGCCGCATCGGCGAGTATGCCGTGGGTCCGCCTGCACGCGACCAAGGCCTACTATGATATGGCCTATTTGCTCCAACAATTTCCAGAGATGCGTGCCACCTTCAACTTTACCCCGTCGTTGCTCCTCCAGTTACAAGAAATCGGAAGCGGCACAGTGCTCGATCTGTTTCTCGAACACGCCCAACGATCAGCGGCGGACCTCACGCTGGAGGAAAAGGCTTTTTTGGTTCGACATTTCTTTTCTGCCAATTGGGCGACCATGGTTCGTCCCTATCCTCGGTACCATGAGTTGCTCGTCAAACGAGGGTTGGAAGTCACGGGTCAGGATCTTCCCCGGATCGCCCGTCAGTTTTCCACACAAGAGCTCCTGGATCTACAGGTCTGGCACAACCTGGCCTGGTTTGGATACGGCACCGTCCAACAGTATCCCCGCCTGGCCGAGCTGCGCCAGAAAAATCGCGGCTTCACCGAGGAGGACAAGCAGGAAGTGCTGGCACTGCAACGCACAGCGGTCCAGGAGATTGTGCCCCTGTACCGGCGGCTCATGGAACGGGGACAAATTGAGTTAACCACGACGCCCTTCTTCCATCCGATTCTGCCCTTGGTGATCGACACCGACATCACCCGACGGGCCAGACCCGACCTCCCCTTGCCGGCCCGATTCCGCGCCCACGAAGATGCAGAGGCACAGCTCCGAGAAGCCGTTCTCTTTCATCAACAGACGTTCGGGCAGCCTCCAGCGGGCTTATGGCCGTCGGAGGGATCGGTCTGTCCCGAAATGCTCCCGCTCGTCCATCGTGCAGGCCTTCAATGGCTGGCCACCGACGAGGGCATTCTGGCTCGAAGTCTCGCGATGAGTGGCCTGCCATGGCACCGGTCGTCCTCCCTGTATCAACCGTACCATATCGGTGAGCCTGGGCAGTTCCTGACCATCCTGTTCCGCGACCGCGAGATCTCCGATGCCTTTGGATTCGTCTATCACAAGACCACGCCGGAAGCCGCTGCCGAGGATGTCACGCGACGGCTGCGAGGCGTCATCCACGACAGCCCGCAAGACCGGCTGATCATTGCCATCGTGCTGGACGGCGAAAACCCTTGGGAACATTACCACGATGGAGGGGAACGATTTCTTTCGCTCCTCTATGAAAGCTTGACGCGTCAGGCATTGGATCAGACCGGACACCTGATGGTCCAGTCTTCAACGATCTCCTCTGCACTGGCATCCGTGCCTCCCACACAGCACCTGTCGACCCTGCACTCAGGGTCCTGGATCAATTCCGACTACAAGATTTGGATCGGACACCACGAAGACAATCGCGGATGGGATCTGCTGGGACATACTCGTACGCAACTCCTGAATCGTGTACCGAGTCTTTCGCCTGATCGCGCCCAAGCCGCGTGGCGAGAGCTGTACGCCGCAGAAGGCAGTGACTGGTTCTGGTGGTATGGTGACGATTTTGACACCGACTTCAAGCCGGAGTTCGATCGGCTCTTCAGGACGCATCTCCGTAATGTCTGGACGCACATGGGCCTCCCGCCCCCGGACCAACTTAACCATGCGATCTGTGCGAAAGTGCTCCCCTTTGAATCTGAGATGGTTCAACAGCCGATCGGGCTCATCACCCCCACCATCGACGGCAGGGTCACCGACTTCTTCGAATGGCGGGGAGCGGGCAGCATCAGCACTCAACCGCCCCTCGGCGCCATGTGGAAAGCCGATGGGATCTTCACCGCCATCCTGTTCGGCTGGAACCTCGATCAGTTTGTCATGCGATTCGACCTCGACGAGGCCACCCTCACGAAAGAAGAGCTCACCATCGAAATCCTGTTGCAGGGCCCACAATCCAAGTATCGGCTCACGTTTCCCCTTTCCTTGTCAGGCCCAGGAGAATTTCACCTGTCTTGCCAGACAACAGCGGACAGCTGGCAAACAGTCGGCTCCCGGCGGTCGATTCACGCCCAGACGGTCGTGGAGTTGGCCGTCCCCAGGGAGGACCTCGGTCTGGAAACAGGGCACACACTTCAGCTTTCAGTTGCAGTGCAAGAACATGGCCTCGAAGTGGCCCGCTATCCTGGTCAGCACCACGCCGTGCTCACTGTGCCGGGATCGGAGTTTGAGGCGGGAATGTGGAGAGTGTAATCATAGCTAAAAAGTACCGGGTGAGGCATAAGGAGTAATGAGGAGGAACGAATGCCCGATTTACGACGTGATCCCATAGTCGGTCGCTGGGTGATTATTTCGACGGAGCGCAGTGGACGCCCGCATGACTTCATTACCCCCCCACCGGCTCGAGCAAGTGCGGCATCTCTCTGTCCATTTTGTCCTGGACAGGAACGCCTGACCCCGAAAGAAATCATGGCGTATCGACCGCAACCGGCAGCTCCTAACAGTCCGAACTGGACCGTCCGGGTTGTGCCGAACAAGTTTCCCGCACTCCAGGTGGAGGGCGAGATGGGGCGCGAAGGGATCGGTCTCTATGATCGAATGAACGGGATCGGCGCCCATGAAGTCATCATTGAAACCCCGACCCATGTCGAAACCCTCGCCGAGATGCCGACCAAGCGGATCGAGGACATGCTCTGGGCCTATCGCGACCGGATGCTGGATCTCCGTAAAGACCTGCGGTTCCGCTATATCTTGATTTTCAAGAACCATGGCTCTTCCGCCGGGGCCACGTTGGAACACAGCCATTCCCAGCTGATCGCCCTCCCCATCATCCCGACCAGCGTGCAAGAGGAGCTGGATGGATGCCAGCAGCATTACCAAAAAAAAGAACGGTGCATCTACTGCGATATCCTTCGGCAGGACCTGTCCGATGGAGACCGTGTCGTGGCGGAAAACCCCGAGTTCCTCTGTGTGACCCCCTTCGCACCACGGTTTCCGTTCGAGATGTGGATCCTTCCCAAGCGCCATGCAGCCTACTTCGAAGAAAGTCAAAAGTCTCAATTCGAGTTTCTCGCCCCGATCCTTTCGGAATCGTTGCGCCGCATGGACAAGGTGCTGGCGCGCCCACATTACAACTTCATCCTGCACAGTTCTCCCCTACACGAAAAAACCGGGGAGTACTATCACTGGCACCTTGAGATTATTCCCAAACTGACGCAAGTCGCCGGCTTCGAGTGGGGAACCGGGTTCTATATCAATCCGGTCTCGCCGGAAGAGTCGGCTAAATTCCTCCGTGAAGCAGAGGTCTAAGTGCCGACTCGCTTCCGCCTGAATGATCCCGCACTGGCAGGAGTCCTTCGCTGCATTGAAGAGAGCGTCCGTCGGAGCGGGGGCAGAACCTGGGTGGTGGGCGGCACGGTCCGCGACCTCGTGCTGGGGCAACAGCCTCGGGATCTCGATCTCGAAGTGACCGGTCTCCCACCGGGGCAACTTCATACGTTGTTGTCTGAGCAGTTCTCGGTCCAGTTCGTCGGAAAGGCCTTCGCCGTCTTCAAGCTCCAAGGGATTCCCGTCGATATCTCCATTCCCTCCCGACTCCACACCGCCGAGACCACGTCGATTCCCGGCCTGCTCCGACAAGCCGATCCCGCCATGCCGATCGACGAGGCGCTGGCACGACGTGACTTTACCATCAACGCGATGGCCTGGGATCCGGACACGAGGGAGTTGCGCGATCCCTTCCATGGTCGAGAGGACCTCGCGGCCGGTCGATTACGGCACGTTTCGAGCCGGTTCGTGGAGGATCCCTTGCGGGTGCTCCGCGGCATGCACCTCGCGGCCCGCTTCGAGTTCAGCGTGGAACCCGAGACAGTCGCCCTCTGCCGAACGCTCTCGCAGGACGGACATCCGAGTGAGCGGCTGTGGGAGGAGTGGAAGAAGTTTCTCCTTCTGAGTCGAACGCCCTCCCTTGGGCTCCACTTTTTAAGTCAATGCGGATGGCTCCGCTTCTATCCCGAACTGGCAGCGATTCAGAACTGCCCGCAGGATCCTCGCTGGCACCCTGAAGGCGACGTCTGGATCCATACGCTCCATTGCCTAGATTGGTTTGCAACAGAACGCACCGGCAATGACCGCGATGACCTGATCGTGGGATTGGGTATCCTCTGCCACGACTTTGGAAAACCGGCGACGACCAAAGACGACGGTGAGCACATCACCTCTCGGGGACATGAATCGGAAGGAGCCGGGCCGACCAAAGATTTTCTGGAACGACTGACCAACCAACAAGATGTAATTGAGGAAGTCATCCCCCTCGTCCAGTGTCACCTCCGTCCTCGTGCCCTCTTTGATGTTCAGGCGTCAGACAGTGCCATTCGACGCCTCGCCAAGCAGGTCTCGCGTATCGATCGCTTGGTGCGTGTCGCACGAGCAGATCATGCAGGTCGTCCGCCGAAACCGTTCGATGGATTCCCTGCCGGGGACTGGCTCCTGACCCGCGCTAAAGCGTTGGCGGTGGACCGGCAAGTCCCGCTCCCCCTCGTCATGGGTCGGCATCTGCTGGAACTCGGGGTTCAGCCTGGACCGGATATGGGCCAATTACTCGATGACTGCTTCGAGGCTCAGTTAGACGGAGAATTCTTGACCTTGGAAGAAGGGCTTGCCTACGCAAAAAGTAAATTGTCGGCTCTCTGCTGAGCGACTTCGGCTCTTACCAAGGGCACATGTGCGCACCAACATCCCCCTTGCCCCTGAATCCCAATTACTCGTATCATCCAGCTATGCAAATCCAACTGAGCCACCCCGCACGATCGATCGCCATCAAAGGTCCGAAGCGAGCAAAGGATCTCCTGCGAGAATTAAATCTGGTTGTCGAAGCGCACCTCGTGATCCGTGGTGACGAATTGGTGACCGAGGATGAGATGCTCTTCGACCATGACGAGATTGAAATCCGACCGGTGATTTCAGGCGGCTAGCGCCACACACTACCTTGCTCCACATGGCATGGTTGCCCACCCTATATAGATAGGAACACATATATATAGCATTTCAACTAATTCATTTCACTCCCACGTGGCCATAAGACTTGGAGCTCTCCCCTCACTCAAGGCAACCGGTAGGTATATCTCACCCAATCCTCTCTGAGTTCAGAACATCCCTCCACCACGGCAGCACCCCGTCAAACCCATGAACTGAGGCGGTTTAGCTCGGTCAGAGCTATTCTGCTACAGCCCCCTGTATGGAAATCCCTTCGAGCATTCATGAGAGAGTTTTTCTAACTTGCTGATTCATCGGCGCTCTTGGTCTCATGTAAGAATCAACCAGGAACGGCATTGTCTTTGCTGTATACCTGGCCAAGTGCCAATGAGTGGCACACAGTCTTATAAAATTTTTAACAAGGGGTTTTAGAATGAAGAGCATGTTGATGGCAGTGATGGCAGTGGC
>JAOUGT010000196.1 GCA_029865485.1 Nitrospira sp. | reverse complement strand
GACCGACCTGTATAGGGATTCGTCTGACATCCGACTACACTGATTCCTCCTGCGAAAAGACATACGATCGTTGTGGCACGTATCACTCGTCGGATGTGCATCATCACCCCTCCAGCGAACGCGCCCCCTCATTAGCCGGTCATGATCGATTTGACCACCATGTATCCGGTTGGTAGATTACCGTGCGCTAGGCTCGATTGCCAGAGGGGTTAGGAGTGTGATGACAATGCGTCACCACAGCGTCGAACGCATCGGCATCGACGAATCAGGGAAGGGCGACTATTTCGGTCCCCTTGTCATTGCTGCCGTGTTTGTCGATGCGACCACGCAAGGGGAATTGCGGTTGATGGAGGTGCGGGATAGCAAGAAGATTTCTGACGGACGCGTACTGGAGATGGCGCCCGACATCAAAACCATTTGTCCACACAGCGTCATCGCAATCGGGCCACAGAAGTACAACGAACTCTACGCCAAGATCAAAAACCTGAACCGTTTGCTCGCCTGGGGTCACGCGAAAGCATTGGAGACGTTACTTGAGCGCGGCGTGACTTGTGAGCGGGCGATCTCCGATCAGTTCGGAGATGAACGGCTCATTCTGAATGCACTGCAGGAGAAGGGCCGGAAGATCGTCTTGGAACAGCGGACGAAAGCGGAATCGGACCTGGCCGTCGCCGCTGCATCGATCTTGGCTCGGGCCGAGTTTCTTCTACGATTGAAACGATTGTCCGGTGAAGTAGGTACCACTCTCCCCAAAGGAGCCTCACCAGCGGTAGAACTGGCGGCAAGGATGATCATCAAAAAGCATGGCCGGGACCGGCTCGGTACTGTCGCAAAACTACATTTCAAGACGACGAAGGCCGTCCTGGCAAACCTGACCTGAACTCTTTTTCCATATGATCCGTGTCAAAACCAGATCCTCCCACTTGACAATCTCCTTGTGCCTGGTAAGCAGCGTTGAATAGGTCAGGAGATCCTAAGAGGAGCAGTTCATGAGTATTTTCCATGGGGCTCTATTTGTCATTGCGATCCTACAGGCTGCATGTGTTGGCTCCAGAACGTTTACCGAGCAGGAACAGGTAACGCTCGCGCAAACCAAAACCATCTGGGTTGACGTTCGCAGCGACTCTCGAGAGCTCCCGCCTGGGGTCGCCCTTCTCATTGAAAAGGTTGAACACCGAGTCAAAGACAAATTTATGCGAGCAGGGTTTACAGTCGCACCTGATTGGTCCGCGGCCGATGTAATTCTTCAACTGGCTTTTGATTTCTCGGATAGAAGACGACCAGGCGAGCTATCAAGCAGCTATGATAGCCCGTATCAACATGATGCCCATTCCATCCACATCGGTGCGAGTCTCGATCATAAAACGGTGGGACACCTGTTGTGGCATGGTGAGTCGGTCTCGCCACCCTACGATTTGAACCTCTCTCGCTCTACTATCATCAGGGACATTGATTCTGATGTCCAGCAGGCACTTTTCAAATCAACGACACCTGCCAAACACTAGCGCTGACGCAGAAACTGGTCTAGCTCCTCTCTGCTCATCATCCACATTCAAGACAAGAAACCACGTAATGGTCTGCTTGCCAGCTATCGGCTTCGTTCCTGGATCTAATCAGATACAGTCGTATCTAAACTGATACGTCAGTAGTCGCCTCCCAACCCTTCTCTCTTGCCATCCGCTACGTAAACACCCAAACCTGCACATTGCAGGAAAGGCAAGTCTGTTGCATAATTCGCACGTACTGTCGCTTAGGTGTAGCTAGTCGACGCTCCGATCTATATCGAGTCTCAACAACGACAGAGCTAACAGGCCGTTTACTCTTGATTATGGCAGTAAGTAATCCATACAAATACAAAGCCTTCATGTCCTATAGTCATGCTGGTGACGGCAAGCTCGCGCCGACACTGCAATCCGCCCTACACCAATTCGCCAAGCCTTGGTATCGACTGCGGGCCATGCGAATTTTCCGAGACAAGACCAGCCTCGCCATGACTCCTGAGTTGTGGCCGTCGATACAAGAAGCACTGTCTGAATCGGAGTATTTCCTTCTCTTGGCCTCTTCCCAGGCTGCACAGTCGCCCTGGGTTCAAAAAGAAGTGGACTGGTGGCTCCAGCAGTGAACGGCTCATACCCTGTTTATTGTCCTGACTGAGGGAGAGGCGATTTGGGATTCGACCACTGGCGATTTCGATTGGGCAAAGACCAATGCCCTTCCGAAACTTTTGCAGGGCAAATGCAAAAGCGAACCTCTTTATGTCGATCTACGGTGGGCAAAATCGGTCGATAACCTCTCCTTGCGACACTCGCAATTCCGACCTGCGGTCTTGGACATCGCCGCTCGTTTCCTAGGAAGGCCGAAAGACGAGCTCGACGGGGAGGACGTCCAGCAACATCGCCGATTTCGAGCAATCGCGAGGACAGTCACTATTGCACTGACTCTGCTGACACTCTTGCTGATCGTGGGAATCACTGGACTGATTCTCCAGATCAGAGAAACTGAGCGGAAAACCTCCCAGCTACTGGCGGCACAATCGAAGATCGCCAGTGAAGAAGGGAACTATGGTCGAGCCCTTCGATTTGCAGTCCTCGCGGCACGCGACACGGTGCTGTCACCCAGATCAGTCGAGGGAGAGCTGCAACTCGCCCGTTCCGCGCATGCGTCAACTCTAGTCGCACAATTCACCCATAAAGGCATCGTCAACACTGCTGCCTTCAGTCCCGATGGCACGAAGGTGGTCACGGCTGCCCACGATCAGGTCTGCATTTGGGATGTGGCGACGGGGAAGGAACGGGTTCGGTTGCGTCATGAGGAGTTCGTCTCCTCTGCCGTCTTCAGTCCCGATGGCACGAAGGTCGTCACGGCTTCCCAGGATCGCACTGCCCGTATCTGGGATGCCGCCACGGGGAACGAACAGGTTCGGCTGCGTCACGAAGCGCCCGTCACTTCTGTCGTCTTCAGTCCCGATGGCAGGAAGGTCGTTACGACTCCCTTTGATCAGACCGCTCGCATTTGGGACGTGGCCACGGGGAAGGAACGGGTTCAGCTGCGTCATGAGAAGTCCGTCATGTACGTCAGGTCTGCCGTTTTCAGTCCCGATGGCACGAAGGTCGTTACGGCTTCCGAGGATCGCACCGCCCGCATTTGGGACGTGGCCACGGGGAACGAACGGGCGCGACTGCGTCACGAGGGAAGCGTTCAGTCTGCCGCCTTTAGCCATGAGGGCACGAAGGTCGTTACGGCGTCCGATGATCGCACCGCTCGTGTCTGGGATGTCGCCACGCGGAACGAATGGGTTCGGCTGCGTCATGAGGAGTTCGTCTCCTCTGCCGTCTTCAGTCCCGATGGCACGAAGGTCGTCACGGCTTCCCACGATCGCACTGCCCGTGTCTGGGATGTGGCCACGGGGAAGGAACGGGCTCGGCTGCGTCACGAGGACTCCGTCAGCTCCGCCGCCTTCAGTCCCGATGGCACGAAGGTCGTCACGATAGCCCGAGATCAGATTGAGATTGCGCGCATCTGGGAGACGGTCACGTGGAAGGAACTAGAGGAGCTGCGTCACGAGGAGGGCGTCAACGCTGCCGCCTTCAGCCCCGATGGCACCAAGGTTGTCACGGCGTCCCGCGATCTGACGGCCCGTATCTGGGATACCCATTGGCTGATGCAATATCATGGTCGAGAACTCACCAGACGGACCTGTCGGGAAAAACTTATCGGCGCAAGCCATCTCACGGCACGAGACATCGAAGCCAGCCCGATGCTCAGTGGTCACGAAGGAGAAGATGTTTGTGATCCTCCATCCTGGTTTTCGCGACTTACGAAGAGTATGGGTTTTGGTTCTTGGTGAGACAGCTACACTTTGCTCTTTCATGAACCACTATCGATCCATGTCTTTCGGCTGAGCATGTGACTTGAGAAGCAGTACCACCACGAGGTCAGAAGTGAATTGTGTCTTACTGACGGACAACCGTGCTGGAGACGTTTGGGCAACAGGGCGAGTACAAGGCGTGAAACAGATCTCTTGAAGCGAGCAGCCTCTTATCTCTATGATTAAGCAAGTAAGATCATCCTACCCTTCTCCAGAGGCATACCATGGCAGCCTCCCTTAACCATATTCACCCTGACACCCCGATGGGTGCCAATCTGATTGCCGACGGCGCGACGTTCAGGGTCTGGGCACCCAATGCCCGGACCGTTCACGTCATCGGGGAGTTCAATAACCGGGTACGCACCGACGCCAGTTTGCTCACGCGTGATGAGTCAGGCCACTGGCGCGGATTCATCCCCGGGGTAAAGGATCGCCAGCGGTATATGTTCTACATCGTGGGTGAGGGCAGCGAGGGACCGAAACGTGATCCGTACGCCCGCGAGCTCGAGACCCCTTTTCCCAGTGAATGCATCGTCCGCACGACCGATTCCCCCTGGCACGAGAGTGGGTTCGTCACGCCACCCTTCCACGAGTTTGTGATCTACCAACTCCACGTCGGCACGTTCTTCACCCCGAACCTGCCTCACAAGGGCGGGACTTTTCTCGATGTCGCTCGCAAGCTCCCCTATCTCACTGAGCTGGGTGTGACGGCCCTGCAGCTTCTGCCCATTCAGGAGTTTCAAACCAGCTTCAGTCTGGGCTACAACGGCACCGACTATTTTTCGCCGGAAATGGATTTTGCCGTATCGGATGCCAACCTGCCTCCCTACGTCGACGAACTGAACCGCTTGCTCGACGCCAAGGGATTACGCCGCTATCGCACCGCTGAGTTGCACGGCGAAATGAATCAACTCAAAGCGCTGGTGGATCTCGCGCATCTTCACGGCCTGGCTGTCCTCCTTGATGTGGTCTACAATCATGCTGGCGGCGAATTTGGAGACCAGAGCCTCTACTTTTTCGATCGCCAACATCCCGCAGGAGGACACAGGGACTCGCTGTATTTTTCCGACAAGGGCCACGCAGGCGGGCTCGTGTTCGATTTCGCCAAACCGGAAGTGCGCGACTTTCTGATTCACAACGCCAAGTTCTTTCTCGAAGAGTATCGAGTCGACGGCTTTCGCTATGATCAGGTCAGCGTGATCGACCATGATGGTGCACCCCATGGTTGGCGATTCTGTCAGGACCTCACCGCCACGCTACACGCGCATCGCCCTTCAGCCTTGCACCATGCCGAATATTGGAACGTGAATCCCTATGTGGTGAAGCACCTCCCCGAAGGAGCCGGGTTCGATACGACCCTCACTGACGGCTTCCGCATCGCGATTCGCAACACGATCGAGAACGCAAGCGCCCCGGATGACCGCCCGCTCGACATGACGGGCCTAGCACAGACTCTCTGGCCTGAAGGGTTTCGGGAGCAGTGGCGTTTCGTGCAGGGTCCGGAAAATCACGACATCGTCTATCGAGACCGGGAGCAACGCATTGCTCGACTCGCTGATCCGTCTAATCCCCGTTCCTGGTATGGAAGGAGCCGCGCCCGTGTGGCAACCGGCCTCAGCCTGACGGCTCCAGGGATTCCGATGCTGTTCATGGGCCAGGAATTTCTAGAAGACAAACAGTGGGCGGACGATTTCGTTTCCCACCATGATCTGCTCCTCTACTGGGTAGGCCTGGATCAGGGCGACAAGCAGATGCTCGACCACGTACGGTTCATCAGAGAGTTGCTCGCTCTTCGGCGTCAGTCACCCGGGTTGCGCGGAGAAGGCTTTCGTGTGGTGCATGTGCATGACCAAAACCGTATACTGGCATTCCATCGCTGGGTAGAGGGAGAAGGTCACGACGTGATCGTGGTCGTGCACTTGGCGCCGTTTCACCGGTTCGGATACCGTATCGGCTTTCCGTCCAGTCGAGAATGGCGCGAAGCGTTCAACAGCGATGTATACGAGAACTGGGTCAATCCGGGCGTGATCGGCAACGGCGGACGAGTGGCCGCGGATCCACATCCCTTGCATGGCTTTGGCTCTTCCGCGGCTCTGGTCCTTCCGGCCAACAGCATCTTGGTCTTCACCCGATAACACCGTTCAAGTATTGCCGCCCTTTCCTCGGGCATCTTACACAAGAGACACAGCGGAGCGAAGAATCGTTGCGTTTATTGCGGCATCGTGATCGTGTCTTACGATCAACCAGTGCCATGCGGATTATGGATTTATCCCATGAACCGGAGTCGAGACCGAACTCATACCTGCGGTAGTACAGCAGGGTCGATGCCTGCGTGTCGCGCTCCTGAAAGCCCAGAACCTATTCCTACACCGACTCCCCGACCTCAAAATCCGCTTTTCGCGCCTCACTAAGGGCTGACGCGCGTTCCTTTGCCGGCTCCCCCTCCCAGTAGAGAATCCGCCTGCAATAGGGGCAGAGATGAAGGTCGTCCGATCGTCTGACCTGGGCGATGAGTTGAGGAGGG